>JAFPYK010000053.1 GCA_017412265.1 Lachnospiraceae bacterium | reverse complement strand
GTGTTCCAGAGTTACGCGCTGCTCCCCCACTACAATGTCTTTGACAACGTCGCCTACGGTCTGAAACTGCGCAAGGTGCCGAAGGATGAGATCAAGGAGCGCGTGATGCGGATTCTCGACCTGGTGGAGCTGACCGGGATGGAGGGGCGCATGACGAACCAGCTCTCCGGCGGCCAGCAACAGCGTGTGGCGCTGGCGCGCGCCCTTGTGATCGAGCCGTCGGTCCTGCTCTTCGACGAGCCGCTCTCCAACCTGGACGCTAAGCTTCGCGTGACGATGCGCACGGAGATCCGCCGCATCCAGCAGGAGGTCGGCATCACCGCCATCTACGTGACACACGACCAGTCCGAGGCCATGGCGCTATCGGACAAGATCATCATCATGTCAAAGGGCGTCGTCGCCCAGATGGGCACACCGCAGGAGATCTACTATCACCCGGTAAACGAGTTCGTCGCCGACTTTATCGGTGAGGCGAACTTCCTGAAGGGGAAGATGACCGCGAAAGATGGCGGTTTTGCGACACTGGATATCGAGGGGAATCCTTTGAAGGTCGAGAGCAACGATCGGATGAAAATCGGCAACGATTACACCCTGGTGCTCCGTCCGGAAGCAGCTTCCCTTGCGGACCAGGGCGGGCTGCCCTGCGAAGTTGTGCTCTCCTGCTTCATGGGCTCGTATCAGAACTACCATGTGAAGGTTGGAGACACGCTGGTGAAGCTCGAGGAGCATAACCCGAAGAACAAGAAGATCTATCAGGTTGGGGACCGCTGCGCGCTGGTGTTCGATCCGAGATCCGTGCATGTGCTGTAATCCCGAAGAGCATTCAGAGATAGTTTGAATCCATTGACATTATAAGAAGCAACCGGCTCCGAAAGGGGCCGGTTGCTTCCGTGAGAAATATGACCTGTACGCCTGCTTTTCCAGGCGGAGCATGACCGGTCTAAATGAACGGTTTTTTGCTGTCAACTGTGCCATATTATTTCAGGTTTGCGCTTGAAACCTTGCAAAAAGTGCTGTATACTCTCCTTAAGGCATTGCAGAAAACCGGAGAAAGAGGCAGACCGAAATGAAAGAAAGCATGAAGGAGAAAAAGAAAAAAACCTTCAGCCGTGAAGGCTATCTGGAGGAGAACTATCACTACTTCCACCTTCGGGACACAGCGGGACAGGAGAGAGACTTTCATTTCCACGAGTTTGATAAAATCGTGCTGCTTCTCTCCGGAAGAGTAGAATATGCCGTGGAGGGCAGCACCTATAATCTCCGGCCGTGGGATATTCTGCTGGTCAAACATCATGCGATCCACAAGGCAATGATCGACATCTCAGAGCCTTACGAACGCATTATCCTGTATCTGGATGGGTCATATTATGACAAGCTGCTGCCGGATGCGAGGCTTACGGAATGCTTCGAGGAAGCCGACCGGAAAGGGGAGTACCTCCTGGTGCCGGATGCGGAACAGCGGCGGGAGCTGGAGGAGACGCTCCATGCTTTTGAGCGTGCGTCGAAAGATGAGCGATTCGGCGCACAGACCATGCGGGATACCTATATCGTACAGCTGCTGGTTCAGATCGGAAGAATCAGTCCGGCTCCGGAGCCAGAGGAGAAGCGCTACGATCCCAAGATTCGCCGGACACTTTCCTATATCAATGAGAATCTGGACAGTGAACTGTCGGTGGAGGAACTTGCCGAGCGCGTATACCTGAGCCGTTATCACTTCATGCGTC
>JAFPYK010000008.1 GCA_017412265.1 Lachnospiraceae bacterium | reverse complement strand
TCCTTATGAGTACCCAGAAGAATCTGACCCGAGAGGGCGCGGTCGTCCGGTGGACGACCCTGCGAAGCAGGAGCGCCGACCGAGGCGGCAGCCGAGACTTTGAACCTTCGAAGCCCGACGGGCTTCGAAGACGACAAATAGAGCGGGCCGCACTTTACGTGCAGCCTGCCCTGTTTCTCTGTCCTAGAACGTCCCCGAGAGGATTTGAACCTCCGACCTCACGCTTAGGAGGCGCGCGCTCTATCCAGCTGAGCTACGAGGACTTATGAACATTCGCGGCGCCGGGCGCCACGAATGTGATTATAACACATTTGGCCTGATTTGCCAACCTCAGAAGGCCACCGTTCCCTGCATCCAGACGTTGCCCTTGAAGCGCCGGCCCACGGCAGGCTCTCCCATCAGGTCCTCCTCGCGCAGAAGCACGTCGAACGACATCTCGTTGCAGGAAAGTGTGAGCTTCACCAGCTTCTGGCCGGTCAGGCAGTTCGTGAGGCGGTTCACCTCCAGGATCTCGCCGAGCACCGTGTAATTGTCCGACTCCGAGCCGAACGGGATAAATGAGGTCTCTACGATCGAGTAGAGGTCCTCCGTCCGGATCCGGTTGTTCACCTCCGTGAAGACGTCGATGTCCTCCATCGTCAGGCTGTCAATCGCCTCCTGGTTGCCCTTGCGGGCCTCCGCCATCAGGCTGCTGCGGCGCTTGTAATCGCTCGGCCGGACATTGTCCAGTCCTGCCTCCTTATGAGTACCCAGAAGAATCTGACCCGAGAGGGCCAGCCCTGCCAGGTGAATGTTGGTCATAAAATTCGCGCCGGCAAGCGTCTTCTCATACTCCCGGTACTCCCAGGGATTCTGCAGATAGAAGATCAGCGAAACCCCGAGCCTCGGGTCGTCGCACATGCCCGAAAATGCGTCCGTGTCCACGCGCCCGTTGATCATGCAATCCTCCGGGCCCACGGTCGTGTCCGAGAGGCAATAAGGGAAATAATAAGACAGATGATACTCACCGGAAGCGTCTTCTTCCCCGCAGAACATCACACCGATGCCCGGCGAGACATCTCCCGCACTGCACACGAAGACCGAACCGTCCGGCTCCGACGTGCGGTAATTCCAGTCCGCATTCTTCCTCAGCTCATCCGCGTATTTCTGCCATTCCGCCCGGCTGCCAATCCCGCCGAAACCGATGGCTCTCAGATATCTGTGCATCTGCCCCTCCTTTCCGTCTCCCGTGTTTCACGTGAAACATCATTGCGCTGAACCTCTTTATATCATGGATCGCTGCATTTGTCCAGCAAAATGAAGTTGAATCTTGCATGGCAGGAACCGGGCCTCTTCTTGACCCGTTTTCCCTTTTTGCATATACTGAAATCAGAGTTTTGTCACTGCCGCGGGCCTCTGCCCGGCGGCCCGGCTGCCCAGGGAGCGCCGCAGCCGGCCGTATCGGTTCACTCCGCGCTTCGGAATGGAGAATCCTATGAAACGTATGGTCATTGCCATCGTCGCCTGCGCCTCGATCGTCGCAGTCGCGGTGTCTAGCTTCTGCCTGATCCACGAGCGTTAACTGCTTCGTATCGGAGAATTGTCATGGATCCCGTCATCCGCCGGACCCCGGGCCGCACCCGGGAATTCCCACATATCGGGCAGCGCATTATTAAGACCTCCGTCGCGGTGGTCCTCTGCCTGCTCATTTACCGGCTGCTCGGATATGAAGGCAACACGCTGCGATCGGAAGCTCCGATCACGGCCATCATCTGTATGCAGCCCTTCGTGCAGGATTCGAGACAATATGCCTGGGGGCGTCTGGTCGGCACCTTTATCGGTGTCGTCTGGGCCCTCCTATTTCTCATGCTCTTTTATACCGTGCCCGGCATGGCCGGCAACCCGGTTCTTCTCTATACCCTGATGGGCGTCGGTATCCTGCTCAGCCTCTACAGTGCGGTGGCCGTGCACAAACCGGACGCCTCGAGCCTGGCGGCCATCGTATTTCTCTGCATCGTCATCGCATTCCCGGACATCGAGCATCCCGTGCTGCGGGCGGTCATTCGTGTCGGCGACGTGCTCCTCGGCACCATGGTTGCCATCGGCGTCAACATCTTCCGCCTCCCGCGCCGCAAGAGAGATACGGAGTATCTCTTCTTCGTGCGGACGGCTGACCTTTTGCCGGACCGCTTCTCACAGGTGGCGCCTTCGGTGCTCTTCCGCCTGAACTTCCTGCACAGCCGCGGGGCCCGGATCTGCCTGATCTCCGACCACGCGCCGGCCTTCTTTACCTCGCAGATGAGCGCCACGCAGCTGGACATCCCTCTGATCGTCATGGACGGAGCCGCGATCTTCGACATCAACTCCAACCAGTATCTCTACACGCGCATGCTGCCGACGACTTCCTCCGCCTGGCTGATGGAAGAGCTCGGCAAAACCGATCTCGGCTACTTTATCTATACCGTGCATGATCACAAGACCTGTATCTTTCACCACGGTAACGTATCACCGCAGGAAAATGTCATCTTCAAGAGCATGAAACGGTCGCCTTACCGCAGCTACCTCGAGGGTGAGTCCTACCAGGCAAATGAGATCATTTACATCAAGGTCATCGCGCCTGAGGAGGATCTGCAGCAGATCATCTACCAGATCTATCCTTTCCTCGAAGAGCACGGCCTGCGAGCGGTTGTACGCGATCAGGCCGGCGACCTGGACGTGAGCGGCCTGTACTTCTACGCAGCCGACGCGGATGTGCCTCACGCGGAGCAGGTGCTTATCGGACAGATGCAGGTCGAAGACCCCGGAATTCACCCGGTGGAAGTCTTCTCGCGAACCGGCTACCGCACCGAGCACGACGCGCTCCTGGTCATGAATGAGGTCGAGCACCTCTTCGAGCCAACCATCCTCTCGCGAAAGAAACCTGCGAAATGATCTCTCCCCACAAAAAACCTCAGGCGTGGCCTTCATGGTCACGCCTGTTCTCTTCTATATCTATTGTTTGAGTGCATTCTGCGGATCCGCACCAATGTTTCACGTGAAACCTAAAAGAGCCCGGCAGAAGTCTTCTGGACTTCGCCGGGCTTTGCTGTGACTGATTTACGCGAACAGGTCCTTCTCCCGCAGGATATTTCCCTTCGCGATGGCTTCCTTCAGCGCCTGTGTCTCCTCATCCGAAAGAGGGAACTCACAGTTGCCGAACTTCAGCTCCTTAATGTAGCTGTAGCAGCCGTCATTTGCATACATGGAGTTGAGCAGGATTCCGGAATTGTTGTGATCCAGCAGGCACAGAACGAAGCTGATGTTGCCGGTCGCTTCCCGGAAGGCGTTGTACTTCACGATGCTGAACTTCTGATAAGAGGATCGCACGGCCTTCTCGACGGTCCGCAGATCATTCTGCAGGCGGTCGTACTGTTCCTCCAGCTCGCCCACGCGGGTGATCCGGTCCAGCATCCTGCGCTCAAATGAGGCTCCGGCCTCCTTGGCCATAAACTTCTTATACTTCTTGATCATCCCGTTCAGCCGGACGCTCAGCGCGATGACGGCAATCACCAGAATCAGAGCAACGATGCATAGGATTGAGATCACGGTTCCGGTTTCCATGCCTAACATTTCAGGCAGATTCATCGTCTCATCACCTCCGTGTTAATTCCCGAGGAACAGGTCGCACAGGCGCTCCAGTTCATCCATGGAATAGTAATCGATCTCAATCTTGCCCTTACCGTCAGCGCCGCGCTTGATCGCCACCTTGGAGCCCAGACGCTCCTTCAGGCGGTTCTCGAGATTGCGGTACGTCAATGCCACGCCTTCCTCCTCCGCTGCCTTCTTCGGCTTCGCGGGAGCACTTAACTGCTTGACGTATCGTTCGACCTCTCGGGCGCTCATCTGGTGTTCGGCAATCTTCTCTGCCGCAAGATATTGTATGTCGGCGTCTTCCAGACCCAGAAGCGGCCTGGCCTGGCCGGCACTCAGCTTCCCCTGCGCCACAAGCGCCTGAACCCTGGGATCCAGCCTCAGCAGGCGAATCGCATTCGCGATCGTACTGTGATTCTTCGACACCTTTTCCGCGATATCCTTCTGCTTCAGATTGAAATCCGTCATCAGCCGGTGATAAGCCATCGCTTCTTCCATCGGATTCAGATCCTCTCGCTGAAGGTTCTCAATCAGGGAGATCTCCATCACTTCGCGGTCCGAATACTCACGGATCAGCACCGGAATCTTCTTCAGGCCCGCCAGCCGTGCGGCCCTCCAACGGCGCTCTCCCGCGATGATCTCGTATCCCTTACCCTTCTTCTGCACAAGGATTGGTTCAATCACTCCGTACTGACGGATCGAATCCGCCAGCTCCTTCAGCGCTGCCTCGTCAAAATCTTTTCTCGGCTGTCCGGCATTCGGCTCGATCTCTCGCAGAGAAATCATCTGTTCCTGGCCGACAGCGGGTGAAATTGTTTCACGTGAAACATTTTTCGCCGGTTCTTTCACGGGTGCAGCATTATCTTTCGGAAGATCTACGCCCAGCATTCCGTTCAGTCCACGGCCGAGTCCTTTTTTCTTAACTGCCATATTATCCTCCGTTTTTCTCATTGCAGGTCATTCAGTAATTCATCCGCAAGATTGCGGTAAGCCTGTGCACCCTGGCACCGGCTGTCATATTCCGTGATCGGCATTCCGAAGCTCGGGGCCTCCGCAAGCCTTACATTTCTCGGAATAATCGACCGGAAGATCTTCTGATCCAGGTTCTCCTTGACGTTCTCCACCACCTGCATGGAGAGGTTCGTGCGTGCGTCATACATCGTGAAGACGACGCCCTCGATCTCCAGCTTCGGGTTCAGCCGCTGGCGGATCAGGTCAATGGTATAGATCAGCTGGCTTAAGCCTTCCAGCGCATAATACTCACATTGAATCGGAACAATGACCCGGTCAGCCGCTGTGAGTGCATTGATCGTCAGTGTATTCAGGGAAGGCGGGCAATCGATCAGGATGAAGTCATAATCCTTCTGAATCTTTCTCAGAGCCTTCTGAAGGATGTACTCCTTCTTGTCGATACCTACCAGCTCGATCTCCGTTGCTGCAAGATCCACGCTGGACGGCAAAACGTCCAGCCTGGGCAGCACTTCCTTCACGATCGACTCGCGAATCGTGCTGTCACCCAGCATCAGCGTATATGTGTTGTTCTCGTACTCGTTTTTGTCCAGCCCGAAGCCGCTGGTCATATTTCCCTGGGGATCTGCATCTACCGCAAGGACTCTCTGTCCCGCCTCGGCCAATGCAGCCGACAGGTTAATCGCGGTCGTCGTCTTCCCGACGCCGCCTTTTTGGTTTGCAATTGCAAGAATTCTCGACATACTAATTTATCCTCTTCAAAACAAAATAAACCGGTTGAGGATACCTGTTTTCTGATTCAGTCATTTCATACTGCCACAGGCATACATTATATCATATTTCAGTCCATTCGTCACCCAGAAGACCGCAGTCGTCGAAAAAGATATTCTTAAAAATGTTTCACGTGAAACAAAACAGCCGAAAATGTTTCACGTGAAACATTTTCGGCTGGTCTTTCGACGCTTAATGCAGTGGATCTTTCGCCGGTTTTCCGGCATTTCTCGGATATTTCTTGCTGATCGGTCCGGTCTTCCGGATCAGTATTAATGTGCGCTTCATCACTTCTTCTTCCGGTTCTCCGGGCAATTCGTACTCTGCGATCTGCTCGGTCTTTCCTGTACAGAGGAAAATGGCGTGTTTTGCTTCCTCAGCCTCCGCACGGCCTTCCCCGGATTTATATGGGAGGAAGATCCCGCCGGGCTTAACCAGAGGCATGCAGTATTCCGAGAGCGTTGCCAGATTGGCGACGGCTCTGGAGACGCACAGATCATATTGCTCGCGGTGCTTCGGGTCTCTTCCGAGATCCTCTGCTCTGGCATGGATCGCAGAGACTCCGGTAAGCCCCAGGGCGTCGATCACCTCCTGCAGAAACCTCACACGCTTCGCGAGAGAATCTACCAGGACCATCTCGATCTGCGGATAAGCGATCTTCAGCGGGATGCCGGGGAAGCCGGCTCCGGTGCCGAGATCGATGGCCTTGCATGGCTCCTGAAGCTTTTCCGCAGGGATGGCCTCCGTGATCATCAGGCTGTCTACAAAATGCTTTCTCACTACATCCGGGAATTCGGTGATGGCCGTGAGATTCATGACCTTGTTCTTCTCGACAAGCATCTGTTCATAGCGGAGAAACTGCTCCGCCTGTGCCTCCGTCATTCCCGGAAGAACGCGTCCTACCTTATCCAGAATATAAGCTGCCTCATTCATGACGGGTCCCCGCTTTCAGATAAACAAGAAGTACCGAGATGTCCGCGGGCGATACCCCGGAGATTCGGGACGCCTGGCCGATCGAGTGCGGCCGGATCTGTTTGAGCTTCTGCCTTGCCTCCAGGCGCAGGCTCGGAACCAGATCGTAGTCGAAACCATCCGGGATCATTTTCTTCTCAAGCTTTCGGAAATGATCCACCTGCTTCATCTGCCTCTCGATGTAGCCCTCGTACTTGATTTCAATATTAACCTGCTCGATGACCTGCTTCGGGAGCTCTGCGCGCTCCGGATCGAGTTCTGCCAGAGCCTCATAGTTGAGCTCCGGGCGGCGGATCAGTTCCGCGAGAGTCGTTCCGGTATTCAACGGAGTCGAGCCGTGGCTCTCCAGGAAATCATTGACCGCAGCATTCGCTCCGAGAAGGATTCCTTTCACACGGCTGATCTCTTCGGCAATCTGTTGGCGTTTTTTCTCCACAGCCTCGTATCTTGCGTCATCGATCAGTCCGACCTCATGCCCGATTGGCGTCAGACGAAGGTCCGCGTTATCCTGGCGGAGAATCAGCCGGTACTCGGCCCGGGAAGTCATCATCCGGTAAGGTTCGTGGTTTTCCTTGGTCACGAGATCGTCGATCAGCACGCCGATGTAAGCCTGCGAACGGTCCAGAATCACCGGCTCTTTCTCCTGCAGATACCGGCAGGCGTTGATGCCCGCGATCAGTCCCTGTGCCGCAGCTTCTTCATAACCGGAGCTTCCGTTGATCTGTCCTCCGGCAAACAGTCCGGGCACCTTCTTAAATTCCAGGCTCGCCTTCAGTTCATTTGGATTGATGCAGTCATATTCGATCGCATACGCATTTCGCACGATGTTCGCGTGCTCCAGGCCGGGAATTGTCCGGTAGAATGCGACCTGCACATCTTCCGGCAAGGAGCTTGACGCACCGCTGATATACATCTCATTGGTATAGTTGCCTTCCGGCTCCACGAAGAGCTGGTGACGCTCCTTCTCCGGGAAGCGCACGACCTTGTCTTCCAGAGACGGACAATACCTCGGCCCGGTTCCCTGGATCACGCCGGAATAAAGCGGTGAGCGGTCGATATTTGCACGGATGATCTCGTGTGTCTTTTCATTTGTATAGGTGAGCCAGCAGGAGACCTGCGGCTTGTCCAGGTTCTCGTCAAGATTCGTAAATGAGAACGGTACGACATGCTCATCGCCGAACTGTTCCTCCATCTTGGAGAAATCAATGCTGCGTTTGTCAATTCGTGCGGGTGTCCCTGTTTTGAATCTCACAACCTCGATTCCTTTATCACGAAGAGCATCGCTCAGGTAGTTCGCAGCGGCCAGACCATTTGGTCCGGTATAGTTGCTGACCTCTCCGTAAATGCATCTTGCCTTCAGATATGTACCGGTGCAGAGTACCACGGCTTTGCAGGGATAGATCGCGTCCGAATAGGTTCGAACGCCGCAGACCGAGCCTTGATCGTCGGTGAGAATGTCGATCACCTCGCCCTGTTTCAGAGTCAGCCGATCCGTGTTCTCCAGCGTTTTTCTCATCGCGCGAGAGTAGTCCTGCTTGTCCGCCTGCGCTCGCAGCGAGTGAACCGCCGGGCCTTTGGAGGCATTTAACATCTTCGATTGAATGAACGTCTTATCGATGTTTTTCCCCATCTCTCCGCCAAGTGCGTCAAGTTCCCGCACCAGGTGACCCTTCGAGCTGCCGCCCACATTCGGGTTGCAGGGCATCAGCGCGATACTGTCATTGCTGATGGTGAAAAGCAACGTCTCCATCCCGAGCCTGGCGCACGCCAGCGCGGCCTCACAGCCCGCATGGCCTGCCCCGACCACAACGATATCGTAGGATTCGTAGGTATAAGACATAGGTTGCCTCCTAAGTGAAAATGCAGCAAAAACAGCCGCAAAACGAATGAATACAAATTGGTCTGACCTTTAGTCCATCGGAGAAAAGGTTGTCAAATCATTATGGTTTTATATAATTTCAAAAGTTATACTTTCCACAGTCAGCCCGACGTCCTTGCTTCGCAAGTCCGTCTGGCGCACGTGCGTGCGCCAGTGGATGCCATAGCAACACGGATCCTTTCGTGCAAGCACCAGGCTCCGTGTTGCTATGGCATCAGGCTTACTTGCGTGTCACTTTCCCATGCAGAATTTCGCGAAGATCGTGTCGATCATGTCTTCGCGGGCGGTCTCGCCGGTGATCAGGCCGAGGGCCTCGCACGCATCGATGAGATCGATGGAGCAGAAGTCTTCCGGCATGCCGGCTTCCAAGCTTTCCCGGACGCGCCCGAGCGCCGTGATCGCCTCACCGAGTGTCTGCTTCTGGCGGACATTCGTGATATAGACCTCGTCGTTGAAGGAGATCTCCCCGTCAAAGAACATCTGGCGGATGGTCTCCTCAACCGTCTCCAGATTCGTGCCCTCCAG
>JAFPYK010000052.1 GCA_017412265.1 Lachnospiraceae bacterium | reverse complement strand
CATGCTGCACGATTAACACTCAAAAATACAGCGAAGTTGTCCTTGAAAATGGTACGGGTTTAGCCAGCCAGCCAACCAGCCAGCCACCTTTCACAATCTCCACATCACCCAATCCCGCTGCCCTTGATGAGCATCCACAGAAGCTCCGCTGGCAGGCAGACCAGAAAGAGCAGGCAGCCGCCTCCCCCGTCGAGCAGGTCCATCGATATGAAATCATCGGCCATCGAGACCTTGCCGTCACCGTCCCAGTCGATGCCCAGCACGCCCTGGTCCTTCGAGCCCTTCTTCGGTTTCTTCCCCAGCTCTCTCATCTCATCCTCTGCCATATCGGGCTATACGCCATTTTAATATGATAAACTCACGTCCGCTGTCTCTTTTTCTTTATTATCACATATTATCTGTCCGAATAACACCCCCCATAAGCAGATTCTTCTGCAGATATCCACCCGAAGCCCCCTTCCGGCTCAGGCCTGCGCACGCCCGGACCGCCCAAAACCGCCGGCTCAGGCCCTGACACACGCTCGCGAGCATGCAAAAGCAACCAGCCCAAGCCTGCCGGCACATACCCGCCCCACACAAAAACGGACAGCTCAGGTCCCCCTGCGCTGCCCGCTTCTTTCATACATTCTCTCAGATCACGCCGTGCTTCTCAAGCGCCGCCGCGATCCCGTCATGGTTGTTATCCAGCGTCACCTCATCCGCGATCGCCTTCACGCTCTCCATCGCATTGCCCATCGCCACGCCGCAGCCGACGTATTTGAGCATCGCGATATCATTTTCCGCGTCGCCGAAGGCCATCATCTCCTCGCGGGCGATGCCCAGCCTCTCGCCGACCGCCGCGATCGCCTTGCCCTTGTCGACGCCCTTCGCGGTGTACTCGAAGTAATAATCCGACGTGAACATCCCGGAGAGCCGGTCCTTGAACGGCTCGTACATCTCCTCCCAGTGCGCCCGCAGGTAGGCCGGATCGCCCGCCGTGAGCACCTTCTCCACCGGCTCCGTGATCCACGCCTCCAGGTCGCGGTGCTCGCACAGCAGGAAGCCGTTCGACCGCGCCTCAAACCGCACGATGTCGAACTCCTTGTGCCGGTAGTCGATCGTCGCCCCGTAGATGTCCGTCGTGTGCATGTGGTGGCTGCGCGCGATCATCGGAATCACGTCAAACTGCGCGATGTGCCGGATCACGGCCTTCGCGTCCTCCACCGACATGCAGTGCGAGTACAGCTCCTCCTTCGTCGCGCTGTCCATCACGCTCGCCCCGTTAAAGCACACGAACAGCCCGTGATGGCTCACCAGGTCCAGCTCCTCCGCCCAGCGGTAGAGGCCCCGCCCCGGCCGGCCGCTCGCGATCGCAAGCTTCACGCCCTTCTCCTGCGCGGCCAGAAGCGCCTCCCTCGTCTTCGGAGTAATCACCTTCTCGTCATTCGTCAGCGTCCCATCAATATCCAGAAAAATGATCTTAATCATGCCTGTTCTCCCTGATTCTTCATCACAACCGATACATGCGGATAAGGAACCTCGATGCCATTGGCCGCGAGCGCCTCCGCGACGCGCAGATTCACGTCGCTGCGCACGACCTCCGACGGATGATCCGGCGGGAAATAAGCCGTCATCTCAAGCGTCAGGCTGCTCTCGGCAAACTGCGTGAAATACACTGGCCCGCCTTCCTTCTCACGCTTGATCGGCCCCTCCACCACATAAGGCGAAGACAGGACCGCCGCCCGCACAACCTCCAGCGCCTTCTTCACGTCGCTCCCGTAGGCGATCTGGAACCGGAAATGAATCGACCGCAGCCCCACGGCCCGGCTCATGTTCGTGATCGACATCGCATTTAACTTGCTGTTCGGGATGATCACGTCGACCGTATCGATCGTCCGGATCACCACGTGCCGCACCGTGATATCCCGCACCACGCCGCACACACCGTTGTCCAGCTCCAGCCGGTCCCCGATCTCAAACGGCTTGCTGGTGCTGAGCATCAGCCCGCAGATCAGGTCCGAAATCACCGGCTGCGCGGCGAGACCGATGATTGCGCCGAGGATGGCAGTCCCCTGGAAGAGCATCTTGCCGAACGACGCCGTCGCGGTCGACCCCATAATCACCGAGAACACCGCGAGGATGATCACCATCGCCCGCAGCAGCTTCTCCACAAATCTCACCTGGATCCGGTCCCGCGACTTTAAGAACTTCCGGAAGAACCGCTTCCCGACATTCAGGATGATCACCGTCACCACGAACGTCGCCGCCGCCAGCAGCAGGAAACGCACCACCGATCCGAGAATACCCGCGTCCTCGATCCAGTCCTCCAGGCTATGATAAACCTGCTTCACATCTGACACTCTCTTCACCGCCTTCCCGGACTCAGCGCAGCGGCCGCCCGGCCGCGTCCTTAAATGATCCCGTCGCGATCATGATCAGATCCACGAGCACGCCGATCCCAAGCAGCCCAATGGTGAATATATACAGCACGCCCTTGCCCCCGCGTCCCACGTAGAACTGGTGCGCGCCGAAGCCCCCCAGAAACAGGCACAGGAGAAATGCCACGACCTTGTCCTTATCCGATGTATACGCCGGGTAGGCGCCGTCCCCGTGCAGCCCGCCGAGCGGACTCCGGTACGACTCACCGCCCGCCTGGCGCGTCCCGCCGGCGTTCTGGTAACCGCCCGCAGGGGCGCTTCCCTGCTTCGGCTTGAACATCCGCACCGCGATCCCGCCGAAGATCAGCACCGCCACGAACCATCCGGCCGTGTCGCCGATCCCCATGCCGGTCGTCACGAAGAGCACGCCCAGCGCGATGAGCCATCCCAGTTTGAACTTCCGGTACCGCTCATAATCCGCCTGGTACTGCTGACGCTCGGCCTCATGCTGCTTCTGCGCGTTCCTTCTCTGCTCCTCTGCATAGAAGTCCCGCTTCTCCTCATACGGGTCTCTCTCCTCCCGGCGCGTCGTCTCCGTCCTAGCCGGCAGCTTCATGTCCGATGCCTCGGGCGTCTCCACGTCCAGGTACTGGATCGTATCGCAGTACTTGCATTTGGCGAAGCTGCTGCCCACCTCAAATAAAATCGGTGCTCCGCACGCAGAGCACGTGATGGTCCGCATTCTCATGCCACCGTCTCCTTCCCAAATCCTCTTGGCTGTATTATAACAGATTTTACCTCGTCTGCATACCGTAACCGCGAGGAATCATTTCCAATCCCCCCGCAATCTGTTATACTGTGTCTCAGAAAGCCGCGGGCTGCCTCACACACCATCCGTCACCCGCGCTGCCTCAGGAGGAATCTTCATGGACCAGCTGACCGATTATATACTCTGGATGGGCGATCTGGACTTTCAGGCCCTGCCCTTCCGCGACGCAGACGCCCTGATTCTCTGCGTGATCTCTTACTTTGACCTCTCGCCGGTCACCGACGCGAACCCGCAGGCCCGCGTGCGCGACTGTCTGCCGATGATCGAGGCCGGCGAAGCCCGCATCTGCATCACCGGCGGCGATATGGGCAACACCGCGATCTTTGAAGCCGCCGCGCGCTCGAAGCGCTTCGGCGACCTTCTCATCACCGATTACGAGGACATCCTGCGCCCCGAGGAGGACCTGCAGTTTGCCGCGGTCACCCTCCGTGACGAAGGCCGTTTCCTCTTCATCGCCTACCGCGGCACCGACAGCACCCTCACCGGCTGGAAGGAGGATTTCATGATCTCCTTCACCCGCACGAAGGCCCAGAACCTCGCCGCGGACTACGCCGCGCGCGTCCTCATGCAGGCCTCCGAGCCCGTCCGCTACATCGGCGGCCACTCCAAGGGCGGCAACCAGGCGCTCTACGCGGCCAGCCTCTTAGACGAAGCCCTCTGGGACACCGTCACGAAGGTCTACCTCCTCGACGGCCCCGGCTTCTGCCCCGAAGTCCTCGACACCGAACTCGTGGCCCGCGTCGACCCCAAGGCCGTCAAGATCATCCCCGAGTTCGACATCATCGGCAAGCTCTTCGAGACCCCGATCACCGAGACACACATCGTCGCGAGCTACCGCCACGGCCTCACCCAGCACTCCCTCGCCTCCTGGCTCATCGATCATGGCCGCCTCGCCGAAGTCCCCAAGCACGACCGCCTCTCCCTCTGGGTAAATGAGACGGTTGACCGCTGGATCGCGGGCATCTCCCAGGAAGACCGCGTGATCTTCATCGACGAGCTCTTCGACGCCCTGCGCGCCGACGGCAAGGACTCCTTAGACGACATGGGCGCAGAGGATTTCTACAAGGCCTTCGTCCGCTTAAGCCAGGTCAGCAGTGTCACCAAGCAGGCCCT
>JAFPYK010000007.1 GCA_017412265.1 Lachnospiraceae bacterium | reverse complement strand
GAAGGAATGGGCCGGCGTCTGGCGGCTTGAGATGCCGGAAGGCGCAACCCGGATCTATGGGTCGACCAGGTACAAGACCAGCCTTCAGATCGCGGATATGCTGAAGGAGGTTCGGAAGATCGACAAGTTCGGGATTGTGGTCCTGGTGGACGGCGTGAGCTTTCCCGACGGGCTGAGCGCGAGCGGTCTGGCAACGATGTGGCGGGCTCCGATCATCACAACGAACGGGGCCAGCAAGAAACAGTACGAGGCAGTGAACAAATATATCCGGGAAAACCTGAGGGAGAACGGATGGGTCTATATCATCGGCGGACAGAATGCGATTCCGGACGAAGCGGTGGCGAGTCTGTCTGATTATAAGTGCATACGGCTGGCAGGCAACACGAGATACCAGACGAATCTCGAAGTGCTGAGAGAAATACATGATTATTCTTATGGGGAGATCCTGATTGCGAATGGGCAGGATTTTCCGGACAGCCTTGCGGCTTCTGCCACGGGGCGGCCGCTTCTCCTGGTGAACGGCAAGACGGGCAAGCTTACCGCAAACCAGAAAGAATACCTGAAGGAGTGTTCTAAATATAATTTTACGATCATCGGCGGGCCGACAGCGATCAGTGAGGAACTGGAGGCGCAGATTGAATCGATCATCGGCAAGCCGGTGGACCGCGTGGCGGGGAGCACCCGATATAAGACTTCGACAGCGATCGCGGGGAGGTTTTACCCGAAAGCGATCCGGGCCGTGCTTGGTTACGGGCTGAACTTCCCGGATGCCCTGTGTGCGGGACCGCTTGCAAATGCGCTGCGGGCGCCGGTGATCCTGACGGCCAGCGAAAGCTCCGGTGCAGTGAAGGCGGCGAGGACGTATCTGCAGGAGAAAGGCATCCACTATGCGTATGTGATGGGAGGACCGAAGCTGATCGCCGACAAGGACGTGAGATCGATCCTGGGGCTCGGCAATGATGTGGAGATCCTGGTGAGATAAGGGACGATTGACAGATCTTATAGGCCGCTGCCCGCCGATTCTTCGGCAGGCAGCGGCCTTCTGCGTGCGGCCTGCTTCCGGGGCTGCATGCGGGCCGATTCATTTGACACCTCACCGGCGCGCTGATAGAATCAAGCTGTAATCATCCCCGGAAGCGCGAGGCGTCCCGGGTGTCGGAGGAGGGCCTTCATGAAGATCAGTATTGTCTGTGTCGGGAAGATCAAGGAGAAGTATTGGCGGGACGCGGTCGCGGAGTATGAGAAGCGGCTGTCGCGGTACGCGAAGGTGGAGATTCTCGAGGCGGCGGATGAGAAGACGCCGGACGGGGCGGGCGAGGCCCTGGAGGCGCAGATCAAGCGCCGGGAGGGCGAGCGGATGGAGCGGCTCCTGAAGGAGGACGCCTATGTGATCGCGCTCACGATCGACGGGAAGATGTATGACTCGGTGGGATTTGCGGAGAGGATCGAGAAGATCGGGCTGTCGGGCAAGGGGCAGATCGTCTTCCTGATCGGCGGGTCGCTCGGGATGGATGAGGAGCTGCTGAGGCACGCGGATGAGCGGGTGAGCTTCGGGCGGATGACGTATCCGCACCAGATGATGCGTGTGATCCTGCTGGAGCAGATCTACCGGGCGTACCGGATCCTGAAGGGGGAGCCTTATCACAAATGAGTGATTTCGCGGGGCGGGGCGCGCGGTGCTTGTGCGGGATGTCCTGCTGTGATATAATATATATCCAATCATTTGGAAGAGATCCGATGGGTGAGCAGAGAGACGATGCTGATTGCCTGAGGGAGGTATGGATACGGGCTGGCGCGTGAGCGGCAGCCTGTTTTTGAAACAGGGCGGAGTGAGTGATGAGAGAGAAAATCGCGGTGTTATTTCCGGGGATCGGCTATCATGTGGATAAGCCGCTGCTGTATTACAGCCGGAAGCTGGCGCTGAAGCGGGGATACCGGGTGATCCCGGTGTTGTACGGGCCGTTCCCGCTGACGGTGAAGGGCGACGCGGAGGCGATGCGCGCATGTGCGATGCAGGCGCTTGTGCAGGCACGGGAGGAGCTGTCCGCGGAGGAGCTTCGGGAGGCGGACGTGATCTTCTTCTCGAAGAGCATCGGGACGGTGGTCGCGGCGGCTTACGCGAAGGAGCAGGGGCTTGACGTGACACAGGTGTATTATACGCCGATTGAGGAGACATTTGCCTGGGCGAAGAAGGGCTGCGGGCTGGTGTTCCACGGGACGAAGGATCCGTGGGTTTCGACGAAGACGGTCAAGGAGGCGTGCGAGAGGCTTCATCTGCCTTGTCATGTGACGAAGGGGGCCAATCACTCGCTGGAGACGGGGGACGCGCTGCGCGACCTGGAGATTGTGGCCGATGTGATAAAAACGGTGCAGGAGAGTATCGGATGATGAGACGATGGATCTGCCTGGCGGTGCTGGCGCTGCTGTGTATGGCGGCGGCCGGGTGCGGCGGCAGGAAGGAAGAAGGCGGGGAGACCACGAAGCCGGAGGTGACGACTACGCGGGATGAATCCGGTGTGGTTTCGGTGGATACGGACCGCTCGCTGGTGATTAACGGGGAGACGGTGATCGGGCAGTCCGGGAGCTATGTGGGCTTCCGGGACGCGGAGAAGAAGGACTGGACGGCGCCGGATACGGCCATCCGGGAAGGATGGGTGCTGCAGGGCGGCGAGAGGATCGCTTACGGGGCCGAGGAGATCACCGCGTTTGTGCGGTCGTGTGAGGCCGGGATGCCGGGGAAGCTCCGGATCCAGAGGCATTATTTCGGGAGTGAGAGCCGCGAGGCGATGGTTTCGCTGGTGGATGTGATCTATGACGGGGAGGCCTATTATACGGCTTCCATGGATGAAGAAGGCGTGCTCTGGGAGCGCCGGACATATGCCCGGTTTGTCATCGATGAGGTGCGGGATGCGGAGAATGACCTTCTGACGACGTATTATCTGCTGACGGACGGCAGCGACCCGGTCTATGACGAGAACGGTGTGCCCGAGGAGAGCGAGACGACGGTCTGGCTGACCGCGGATTACACGTATCCGGTGGGAACGATGGTTTCGATCCTGGTGGGCGATCATGATTATCTGGATTTTGACGGGAGCTACAACGGGTTCTCGGAGGAGGCCCCGACGAATGTGATCGCATTCTATGAGCAGGCGCATGAGAAGAAGGACTGCCGGGTGCGGCTGGACTGGAAGGGCGTGAAGACGGATCTGCTCTATGACGGGAACCGGTATTACCTGGTGCGGGAGGATTCGGGCGTGATCCGGACGTTCCTGCATTCGTGCCTGCTGGAGACGCAGTACGGGACGCATTTCGCACTGTCTGCGACGGATGGGCTGACTTATGAGATGTACCGCGAGGATGTGACCTCTTATGTGGTCTACATCGCTCCGTGAGGACGGGGGTAGGTCATGAGCTTTGTGGAGTTGAAAGACGTCCGAAAGACGTATCGGATGGGTGAAGTGGAGATTCATGCCGCGGATGGGATCGATTTTGAGATCGAACGTGGGGAATTCGTGATTATTGCGGGACCTTCGGGGGCCGGCAAGACCACGGTGCTCAACCTCCTCGGAGGGATGGACAGCCTGACTTCGGGAAAGATCCTGGTGGACGGGGTGGACATCGGAGCATTTACACAGAGGCAGCTGACGAAATACCGCAGGGAGGACATCGGATTTGTCTTCCAGTTCTACAACCTGGTGCAGAATCTGACCGCGCGGGAGAATGTGGAGCTGGCCCTGCAGATCTGCAAGGACCCGCTGAAGGCGGAGGACGTGCTGGACGAGGTGGGGCTCCGGGAGAGGATGGATAATTTCCCGGCGCAGCTCTCCGGCGGCGAGCAGCAGCGGGTGTCGATCGCGCGTGCGCTCGCGAAGAATCCGAAGCTTCTGCTGTGCGATGAGCCGACGGGCGCGCTCGATTACCAGACCGGCAAGGCGATCCTGAAACTGCTGCAGGATACGTGCCGGGCGCGGGGGATGACGGTGATCGTCATCACGCACAACCAGGCGATCGCCCCGATGGGCGACCGGGTGATCCGGCTCAAGAACGGCCGGGTGAGCAAGATTGTGAGAAATGAAGCGCCGGTTTCGGTGCAGGAGATTGAGTGGTAGTGGGAGGAGCCGCTCCGAAACGGAGGGTTGTATGTTAGTTCGGGAATGGATACGGACGGTTCGCAAGACCCGCAGCCGGTTCTTTTCCATGTTTCTGATCGTTGCCCTGGGGGTGGCGTTCTTCTCCGGCATCCGTTCGGCGGAGCCGGATATGCGGCTGTCCGGAGACGCGTTCTATGACGCGAGACAGATGGCGGACCTGCGCGTGATCGGGACGCTCGGCATGACGGAGCGTGACGTGGAGCGCATCGGCGGGCTGCCGGGCGTGGAATGTGCCGAGGGGGATTATTTCAAGGACCTGATCGGCATCCGCGGGAGAAGTGAATGCAATCTGCGGGTGATGAGCCTGTCGGACCGGATGAATCTGCCGCGGGTGACGGAGGGGAGGCTCCCCGAAGCGCCGGATGAGTGCCTTCTGGACGAGGGCATGCGGATACTGGGCGAGTATCAGATCGGGGATGAGATCTCATTTGCCCCGGAGGATATCGAGGACGTGCTCGGTGTGGGGACGTTCCGCGTGTGCGGCTTTGCGGAGCACCCGTACTTCATCTCGCTGGCGAGGGGCAGTTCGACGGTCGGCGACGGAGCGCTGGACGGGCTGATGCTTGTGCCGCGGGAGAGCTTCGTGCAGGATTATTACACGGACGTGCTGGTGCAGCTGTCGGGAAGCGCGGAGCCGCTCTGTTATTCGGATGTGTATGAGCAGATCCGGGATGACGGTGAGGACGCGCTCGCCTCGGTGGAGGATGAGCTGTGCGAGGCGAGGCACCAGGAGATCGTCGACGAGGCGACGGAGAAGCTCGACGAGGCGAAGGAGGATCTTCGGGAAGGCAAGGAGAAGCTGGCGGACGCGAAGGCGGAGGCGGACGAGGAACTGTCGAAGGCAAGGCAAGAGCTTAAGGACGCGGAAGAGGAGCTGGCGGACGCGAAGAAGAAGATCGAGGACGGGGAAGCGGAGATCGCGAAGGCGAAACGGACCCTCTCGTCCAATGAGAAGGACCTTGCCAAGGCGAAGAAGGACACGGAAGCCGGAGAGAAGAAGATCAAGGAAGCCAGGAAAGAGCTGGACGAGAAGAAGGAGACCTTCGAGGAACAGAAGAAACAGGTCGAGGAGGCCAGGGCGGAGGTCGATGCCGGCAAGGAAGCTGCTGCGCAGGCGGAGGCAGAGCTGGACGCGGCAGAGGAGGAGCTTGACACACAGGAGACGGCTCTTGCCGCGCAGAAGACGGAGCTTGAGACTTCGCTTGCCGCGCTGGAGGCCGGCAAGGATTATATGCCCGCGGAGGAGTATGCCGCGGCGAAGGCGCAGATTGACGCGGGACTTGCCGCGGTGGCGGCCGGCGAGGAACAGATCGCCGCGGCCAGAGCGGAGATCGCGGCCGGCCGGGAGGAGCTGGAGCAGCAGATGGCAGTGCTTGAGGCTTCGGAGACGGAAGTGGAGGCCGCGGAGGAGCAGATCGCGGAGGGCCAGAAGCAGCTGGATGAGGCCGAGGAGCAGGTGAGCTCCGGCGAGCTTGAGATCGCGGAGGCGAAGCGGAAGATCTCTTCGGGCGAGACGAAGATCGCGAAGGCGAAACGGACGATCGCGCAGAATGAGCGGGACCTGAAGAAGGCGAAGCAGGAGGTCGAGGACGGCGAGAAGGAGCTGGCCGACGGCTGGCAGGAGTACCGGGACGCGGAGGCGGAAGCGAATGAGAAGATCGCGGACGCGGAGGCGGAGATTGCGGACGCGGAGGTACAGATCGCGGACGCGGAGGATGAGATCGCGAAGATTGATGACGCGGAGTGGATCGTCCAGGACCGGACGGAGTTCTCGCCGGTGTATGACGAGTACGACCGCGACGCGACGAATATCGGCGCGCTCGGCCGGGTATTTCCGGTGATCTTTTTCCTGGTGGCGATGCTGGTGTCCCTGACGACGATGACGCGGATGGTGAAGGAAGAGCGGATGCAGATCGGGACGCTGAAGGCGCTGGGATTCGAGCCGCACGAGACGGTGGGCAAATACCTGGCCTACGGCCTGAGCGCGAGCCTGGCGGGCGGTATCGTCGGGCTGCTCTTCGGAGAGAAGGTCCTGCCGTATGTCATCATCAAGACGTACGGGATCCTCTATACAAGCATTAAGGATATCCGGATCCCTTACCAGTGGGGGCTCGGGCTGCTCGCGATGGCGGTGGCCTGCGGCTGCATCCTCGCGGCGACGTATGCGGCCTGCCGCCGGGAGCTGCGGGAGGTGCCGGCGCAGCTGATGCGCCCGGAGGCGCCGAAATCGGGCCGGAAGATCTGGCTCGAGAGGTTCTCCTTCTGGAAGAAGGTTTCATTTACCCGCAAGTCCACGGTGAGGAACCTGCTGCGCTACCGCAAGCGCCTGGTGATGACGCTGCTCGGCATCGCGGGCTGCATGGGCCTGGTGATCGTGGGCTTCGGCCTGCTGGATTCGATCTCGGCAGTCTCCTCGAAGCAGTTTGTGGACCTGCATATGTATGACGCGGTGGCCGCGGTGGACGTCCGGACTTCGGACCGCAAGCAGCAGGCCGCGGAGGAGGCCCTGCGGGGAGACGAGATGGTCGACGGCTATCTCTATACGAGGCAGGAGACGATGGACCTGCTCGGGGCGAAGACGATCTCGGGCACGGTATTCGTGGCGAAGGAGCCGGGGAAGCTGGGAGAGTTCATCCACATCCGCGAGCGCGGGGCAAACGAGGATTTCGTGCTGGATGACGAGAGCGTCGTGATCGCGGAAAAGACCGCGGACCGGCTCGGCGTGAAGCCGGGGGAGACCTTCCGGATCCGGGTCTCGGAGGACCACGAGGAGACGCTCACCGTGGCCGGGATCACGGAAAATTATTACCAGAATTATGTGTATATGACGCCGGCGCTCTACGAGCGGCTGACCGGCGAGGCGCCGGAGTACAACAGCTGCCTGATCACTCTGAAGGAGGGGGATGAGGCGGCATTTGCGACGAGGATCCTCGCGCAGGATTCGATCGTGCAGATCCGGTTTGCTGACGAGATCCGGGACACCATCGACGATATGCTCGACAGCCTGGGCCTGGTGATCACGGTGATCATCACGGCCGCGGCGCTGCTGGCATTTGTGGTCATCTATAACCTGAACAACATCAATATCGGCGAGCGGAAGCGGGAGCTTGCGACGCTGAAGGTCCTGGGTTTCTATGACCCGGAGGTCGCGGCCTATGTGTACCGTGAGAATATGATCCTGACGGTGCTGGGCATCCTGCTGGGGCTGGTCTTCGGCAAGCTGCTGCACGCGTATGTGATCACGACGGTGGAGGTCGAGCTGATCATGTTCGGGCGGGAGATCGCGGTGTCGAGCTATCTCTGGAGCGCGCTGCTGACCTTCGTCTTCTCGATGGTGGTCAACGGGATGATGTATTTCCAGCTGAAGAAGATTGATATGGTGGAATCGTTAAAGAGTGTGGAGTGAGTTATGAAACAGATCGAGCGGATTGAAGTGATGGAGGAGCGGCTGAACCGGGTGCGGGCGGCCGCGGACGCGCTGGAGGCGGCGCTGGACGGTTATGAGGCCGCGAAGGGCGACCTCGCGAAGCTGGAGCGCTACTATACGGGAAAGCTGTGGCGCAAGGATTATGAAGACCGGGAAGCCGGGAAGATCCCGGAGGAGATTCTCTGCGGGGTGCTCTCGGAGGATGCGGTCTATGACCTGCTGACGGACACGGACGCGCTGAAGAAGCGGATGAACAAACTGGGCAAGAAGACGAAGGCCTGACGGGCCTGGGACGAGGTGTGCAATGAACTGGCTGAACCGGTTTTATCTGGACAAGGAAAAGGATATGATCGTCGATCTCTATCAGGACGGGGAGGAGCTCTCTTATGTGCTCCGCACGCCCAACCACGGGACCGGCAACCTGATCACGAATCTGGCTAAGCTCTGCGGTCTTCCGCTGTCGGAAGACGAGCGCGGCCTGCGCGTGATCCGCGGGAGGGTGCCCTGCTATATCGACGGCTATAACCGGAGGCTCTATATCTTCCGGCTGGGCGGCACGAAGGTGGCCAATATCTTCCCGGACGGGACGATCGAGATGAAGGCGCAGGTGCCGGCCATCTCGAAGACCCTGATGAGCCAGACGAAGGATTACCGGCTGAGCATCGAGAAGACGATCGTCAAGACCTACCTGCTGCAGGAATGCAAGTTCCGCACGGACCAGCACACGCACATGAACGCGAACCTGTCGCCGGACGTGCTGATCGCGCTGGGCATCGTGCATCAGATCCGCTATCCGCTCTATTACATCAAGAAGCTGGGGCTGCGGCTGACGTCCAGGCAGGAGGAGGTGCTCGCCGAGAGGCGGCGGGCGGCGGAGGAAGCGTGCGCGGACTGCGGCCTGACGGGCAAATACCTCGTGCGCCGCATCGATGACAACACCTTCCTGAATTTTGCGGACCTGATCATCAATAACTTCAATGACGCGACCTACAATATCCCGCGCATCCGGGCCTCGCTCTCGATCATGAAGGACGGGCAGGCGGTGTTCACGAACCTGGAGAAGGTCTACCTCTACCGGTATGTGTTCACGAAGGGGATCGCGGCGGATGACCCGATCCCGGTGGAGAGGGACCGACTGCGCCGGATTCCGGACGCGGACGTGGCGGCGGCCGCGGAGCAGATGATCCGTGACCGGGAGACGAACGCATTTGCCCGCAATACGCTCTTCCAGGACAAGCTTCTGTGGGTCGCCAGAGGATATGCGGCGCAGGGCATCTCGTACGCGGAGATCTCGGATACGACGCTGGTGAAGAAGGACGGGGCCGCGGAAATGCTTGCCCAGGTCCACGAGGTGATGCCGCAGATCGAGGCGCTGACCGGCGTGAAGCTGCGCTTCCTGGCCGCGCTTCGGCGGATTCCGCTGACGATCGTGAAGGACCGGATCGTCGCAGGAGATTATTTCCGCGAGAACCTGCAGACGCTGCGCGCGGTGGCCTGTGATCCTTATGTGGCCGGCAGTGACGTGGTCGGCGAGGAGATCAATGACATCCGGGAGCTGGCGCCGGTGATGCGGGAGATCGTGAAGATCGCCGCGGAGGATCCTTCGTACGTGATCCGCATCCACGCGGGTGAAAATGACGCGCTGCGGGATAATGTGGCGAGCAGTATCGGGATGATTCGGGAGGCGCTCGCGCCGGGACAGGCGATGCCTCATTTCCGGATCGGGCACGGCCTGTACACGCCGAGCCTGAAGACCGCCAAGGGGCGGGCTCTGATCCGGGAACTGAAGGAGAATCATGTGGTGCTGGAGTTCCAGATCACGTCAAATGTGCGTCTGAACAACCTGAGCGATATGGGCAATCATCCGCTGCGGCGCTACCTGCAGGAGGGAATCTATTGCGTGCAGGGCACGGACGGCGGCGCGCTCTACGGGACGGATTCGATCGATGAGCAGCTCGCGCTGGAGAAGATGCTGGGGCTCTCCTACGAGGAAGTGATGCAGATGCGCAGGAGCGAGGAGCTGGTGCTCTCGGCCAGCCTTGCGGGCGTGGCGGAGAAGGAGCGGCGCTACCGGCTGCTGCGGGAGGCGGCTCCGGAGGAGAGCGTGAAAGCTTTCTATGAGAGGCGCATCGCCGAGTCGGAGGATGCGGGAGATATGGTCTTCCGGGGCAAGAAGGGCCTGGACGCGCAGCGGGTGCTCGCCGGGCAGATCGAGGAGCTGCCGCAGGACGCGGTGCCGGTTGTGGTTGTGGGCGGAAGCTTCAACAATGACCGCCACACGACGAGGGTGCGCCCGGAGATGGCCGGGATCCTGGATGAGCTTCTGGAGCGCGGGGATCCGAAGAAGATTTTCTTCGTCATCGGGCACCGGATGACCGGATATGAGAGGTATCTCGTGGAGCATAATCACGGGAGGTTCCGGATCTATGCGATGGTGCCGACGGTGATCTCGCAGGCGGAGGCCGGGAGGCTCGCGGCGTCGGGTGTGAGGATTCGCGTCTCGATTGAGCCGGAGGCGATGGGCATCTATAAGAGCCTGGCGTATGAGATCTTCAAGAGGCGGCCGAGCGTGCTGCTGGCGTTTGACGGCAACAGCGCGGGGGCGAACATGATTCAGGAGGCGAAGAACAGCAAGTATCCCTGCAGGACGTTTGTGAGCCGGCATTCGCGGGTGCTGCGGACGAAGGCGGAGTCGCTGGAAGGGTATGTGACGATCTTCGGGGACGAGGATGACGTGTGTGCGGAGGTGCTGCGGCACGCGGAGCTGCTGCGGTGACGGTGAGGCGAAGGGTGTTTTCAGGACGCGGCTTTCGCCTCGGGTGCCTCGGTGCAGCGGTGCGTAAGCGGCTTTGGGACGCAGTTTAAGTGATTGTAAGGTCTGATGTACTGCAGGGCAGTG
>JAFPYK010000051.1 GCA_017412265.1 Lachnospiraceae bacterium | reverse complement strand
TGTCCAGGAACGCGTCGTTCTTCAGCCCGCTGCTCTTCATCGCCATCAGCAGCCGCCAGCTCGTGTCCTTCCCCTTCAGCGCCTCCTTCGTGAAGCTGTACTCCTTCAGCTCTTCATTCGTCTTTCCGAAGGGGACGGTCTTAAACAGTGCCAGGTTCTTCTTGCGCTCCGCGGGTGTAAGCTTCAGAAAATTCGTGTTAAATGTCCCGTCCACATAGCCCTCTTCATCGAAATACGCCCCCGCGATCCTGGTAAATGAGGTCCGCTCCAGATTCATCCTCCTCGTAAGCTCCAGCATGTCCTCCCGGTAGATCATATTCTCTCCTCCCAATAAAAGAAGAGCCCGCAGCCTCCGCAGGCCCTTCCGCGTATTCTCTCATACCTTCGCAGGCGCTCCCGCGCAGGTTTATCTCGCTTCGCTCAGTGACTGATACATCGCGTAGGTGCCGCCGTGCGCCAGAAGCTCCGCGTGCGTCCCCCGTTCCGTGATTCCGTGCTCTTCCACCACCAGGATCTCGTCTGCGCCCTGGATCGTCGAGAGCCGGTGAGCGATCGTGATCGTGGTCCGGTTCTTCGCCAGCTCGTCCAGGCTCGCCTGGATGTAGCGCTCGCTCTCATTGTCCAGCGCCGACGTCGCCTCGTCGAGAATCAGGATCGGCGGATTCTTCAGGAACACGCGGGCGATGGAGATGCGCTGCTTCTGCCCGCCCGAAAGTCTCGTGCCGCGTTCGCCGACATAGGTGTCATAGCCGTCCGGCAGGCTCATCACAAATTCATGGATGTTCGCCCGCTTCGCAGCCTCGATGATCTCCTCCTCCGAGGCGTCCGGCTTGCCGTAGGCGATGTTCTCCCGCACCGTTCCGCCGAAGAGATAGACGTCCTGCTGCACGATGCCGATGGTCCTGCGCAGGCTCTCCAGCCGGATCTTCGCGATGTCCTGCCCGCCGATCGTGATCCGTCCGCCCGTCACGTCGTAGAATCTCGGCAGAAGCGAGCAGATCGTGGTCTTGCCGCTGCCGGAAGGTCCGACCAGCGCGATGGATTGGCCGGGACGGATCGTGAAGCTCACATGATCCAGGACCGCTTCCTCTTCCTCATAACGGAAGCTCACGTCGTCGTAGCAGATCTCTCCGTCCGGGTGCAAGATGTCCTCGGCGTCCGGCGCGTCCACGATCTCCGGCTCCGTCTCCACAACCTCCAGGAAGCGCCGGAAGCCCGACAGCCCCTTCTGGAGCATCTCCATCAGCTCCACCAGGATCTGGATCGGGCTGACAAACACACCGATATAGAGCGCATACATCGCCAGATCCGCCGGCTCCATATCGCCGTTGGCGATGAAGAGCCCGCCGAAAACCAGCGTCACGGTATAGAGCATGCCCGTGAAAAACGAGTTGCCGCTCGCAAACCGCCCCATGGCCCGGTAGTTGTTGCGCTTGGACTTCAGGAAGGCTTCGTTGCCCCGGCGGAATTTCTCCTCCTCCACCGGCTCATTTGCAAATGCCTGCACCACCCGGATGCCC
>JAFPYK010000050.1 GCA_017412265.1 Lachnospiraceae bacterium | reverse complement strand
TCCAGATTCTGTCGGAGCCGCGCAACGCGATCTTAAAGCAGTATGAGAAGCTGCTTGCGCTCGACGAGGTGAAGCTGGTCTTTGACGAGAGCGCGCTGGAGGCGATTGCCGAGGAGGCGATGAAGCGTGATACGGGCGCGCGTGCGCTGCGGGCGATCATCGAGGAGTTCATGCTGGATATCATGTATGAGATCCCGAAGGATGACGCGATCGGCACGGTGACGATCACGGGTGATTATATCCGGGGAACCGGGGCGCCGCTGATCCAGATGCGGGGCGTCAGCTGAGAATACGGTAAATGTGCCGGGAGGCCGGCAGGGGCTTGGAAAGGAAGAAGAACGATGATTTCTGAGAAAATGAAGGGGTTTGTGCAGAACAATTCGGTGATCCGCGCGATGTTTGAAGAGGGCAGGATCATGGCCGCGAAGTTCGGCGAGGAGAATGTCTATGATTTCAGCCTGGGCAATCCAAGTGTGGAGCCGCCGAAGGAGATCAGCGAGGCGATCGTTCGCATCGCGACGCAGGAGAAGCCGAATTTCGTGCACGGATATATGAGCAACAGCGGCTATGAGGATGTGAGGCAGAAGGTCGCGGAGTCGCTGAACCGCCGGTTCGGGACGGATTTCGCGGCGAAGAACATCCTGATGACGGTGGGCGCCGCGGGCGGCCTGAACGTGATCCTTAAGACGCTGATCAACCCGGGAGACGAGGTGGTGGTCTTCGCCCCGTACTTCGTGGAATACCGCAATTATGTGAGGAATTATGACGGTGTGATCGTGGAGGTATCCCCGGATACCGAGACCTTCCAGCCGAATCTGGAGGAATTTGCGGAGAAGCTCACGCCGGCGACCAAGGCGGTGATCGTCAACACGCCCAACAACCCGACGGGTGTGGTTTATTCGGAGGAGACGATCGTGAAGCTCGCGGACATCCTGCGGGCGAAGGAAGAGGAGTTCGGGACCTCGATCTACCTGATCTCGGATGAGCCTTACCGTGAGCTGGTCTACGACGGGCAGGAGCCGCCGTACCTGACGAAGTATTATCACAATGCGGTGGTCGGGTATTCCTTCAGCAAATCCCTCTCGCTTCCCGGCGAGCGCATCGGCTATCTCGTGATGCCGGATACGCTTGACGACGCGGAGAATGTGATTGCCGCGGCAGCGATCGCCAACCGGATCCTGGGCTTTGTGAACGCCCCTTCGCTGATGCAGCGGGTGGTGGCGGAGTGCATCGACGCCAAGGTCGATATCGAAGCCTACCGGAGAAACCGCGACCTGCTCTGCGAGACGCTCGCGGAGGCGGGATTCACCTGCGCGAAGCCGGACGGGGCCTTCTACCTGTTCGTGAAGGCACCGGACGGGGATGACAAGGCATTTACCGCGAAGGCCAAGGAGCAGCGGCTGCTGATCGTCCCGGGTTCTTCCTTCGCGTGCGCGGGGTACTGCCGGGTGGCCTACTGTGTCAGCTACGAGATGATTCAGCGGTCGGTTCCTTCCTGGAAGGCCCTGGCTGCTTCTTACGGAATGTGACGGAGAGATGTGATGAAAGCCTGGGAAATGAATGTGCGAAGGACCGTGCCTTATGTGCCCGGCGAGCAGCCGCAGGCTGTGAATCTGGTCAAGCTGAATACGAATGAGAATCCTTATCCGCCGGCGCCGGGCGTGGCGAAGGTCCTGCGGGAGACGGATGCGGACCTCCTCAGGAGGTATCCGGACCCGGCCGCGGGGGCGCTGGTGCGCGCGATCGCGGATTTTCACGGAGTGGCCCCGGAGCAGGTGTTTGTGGGAGTCGGCTCGGACGACGTGCTGGGCATGGCTTTCCTGACCTTCTTCGCGGGTGAGAAGCCGATTCTCTTCCCGGACATCACCTACTCGTTCTACGACGTGTGGGCGGACCTGTTCCGCATCCCTTACCGGAGGCCGGCCCTGGATGAGAACTTCCGGCTGCGGCCGGAGGACTACCTGCAGGAGAACGGGGGTATCGTCATCGCGAACCCGAACGCGCCGACGTCGATCGCAGAGCCTCTGGAGGTGATCGAGCGGATCGCCGCCGGTAACCCCGGCAGCGTCGTGATCGTCGATGAGGCCTACGTGGATTTCGGCGGGCAGACGGCCCTGCCGCTCACCGCGAAGTATGACAATGTGCTGGTGGTGCGGACCTTCTCGAAGTCCCGGTCGCTTGCGGGCCTTCGCATTGGGTACGCCATCGGCTGCGAGGCGCTGATCCGCGCGCTGCAGGACATCAAGTATTCCTACAACTCCTACACGATGAATGCGGTGACGATCGCGGCGGGCTGCGCTTCGGTGGAAGACCGGGCGTATTTTGAAGAGACCCTCGCGAAGGTGGTTGCGACCCGCGAAACGGCCGAAAAAAAGCTCCGGGAGCTTGGATTTACATTCCCGGAGTCCAGTACGAATTTTCTGTTTGCCACACATGAGACGGTGCCCGCGGATTACATCTTCGCGGAGCTTCGCAGGCGCCAGATCTATGTGAGGTATTTCCCGAAGCCGCGGATCGACCGCTTCCTGCGCATCACGGTCGGAACACCGGAGGAGATGGACCGGCTGTGCGAGGCGCTGGGAGAGATCATAAGCGCTTACAGGCCCGGCTGAGAGAGCATCTTCCGAAGAAGCGGGTAGAGAAGCGAGGAGATCACGATGCCCAAGGCGCCCTGGATCACATTGCCGGGGATGGCTGTGACAGCCGCGGCCCCTTTTCCGAGGAAGATGGATGCATAGAGAAAATAACCGCATACAACGATGACGAGAGACCCTGCGCCGGCCAGAAGGACCGCCAGGGTCTTTTTGCTGTGGTGCGGAAAGGCGCGGAAAATCAGGCCTGCCGCGAGGGCGGCGAGCCCCTTGATGAAGAATGTGCCCGGCGCGTAGTGCGCGTAGGAGAGGAGAAGGTCCGCCAGCGCGGAGCCAACTCCCGCGGCCAGCGCGCCGCGAAGCGGGCCGAGGAAGATGGCGCTTAGAATAACCATCGCATCGCCGAGATTGACGTAGCCGCCCACGGGGGATGGCACCTGCAGGAGCATGGTGGCCACACAGGTGAGGGCTGCCAGCATGGCGGTCTGCACCAGGGCGCGCACGGGGTCTTGTCTCTGATCCACGGGATTCACCTTCCTTTCCTGAAATTTCAGTTATGGTACGGCATTTTCCGAAAAGATGCAAGGCATTTCGAGCGAATCCGCAGGAAAATGACAAAAAAAGAAAAGCCGCAGGATTGCGGCTTAATCATTGACGGATATAGACGTTGTTGCGAG
>JAFPYK010000006.1 GCA_017412265.1 Lachnospiraceae bacterium | reverse complement strand
GAGAAAAAGTTAGAATACCCTATGTTAACATTATTCCAGGGCGAATATGGCGGTGGTAAAACAACGTCGGCTGATCCCTCTGGTTCTGCAGCTTCTGCTGGCCCGCAGACAGAACCCCTTCTGGGGTGTTCTTGCCGGGACCGCAGGTCTGATTCTGATCGTCGCATGGATCGGCACCCGCCTGAATGCCTCTCTGGTCATGAAGGCTGCCCTCCCTCTGTACGCGCTCACGCTGGCCTACGCAGTCTCCGCCTGCTTCCACGCGGCCTACCGCCCGGAGCTGCAGTCCGGACTCCTCTTCGTCCTTCTGCTGCCCGCGATCCGCAATGTCAGCCTCTATAAAAAATACAGCGGCTCCTTCGCCTACCGGCAGGCAGTCTCTGTGATGCTCGGCTGGCTGATCGTCCTCTTCGTGCCCGGAATCTTCGGGCACTCCCTCATCGGGATCCAGAGGTATTTCGCGGTCATTCTGGCAGCCCTGCTCTTCGCCCTCCGCCTGATCGCCGACCGGCGCTCGGCGGTCTCCCGCGGCATGTACATCGAATTCGCGATCATGATGCTCATCGGGCTGGGCGTGATCATCTACTTCACGACCCACAATCCGGATTACGCGGAGCGCATCGCATCGGTCGGCAGCAGTGATTTCTCAAAGCATATGCAGATCCTGCTGCACACTGCGGCTCCCTTCGGAAGCACCGAGGTGGTTCTCTCCGACGGGACGTCCCTCGCGTCTCTTCTGACCGGGAAGCCGGCCTATGCCGGCGCGGCGATCCTCCTCCTCTTCGGATATGTGCCCTTCCTCGCGGCATTTGCAAGCATCTTCGTCCTGGCGGTCATCCACGGGCAGATGGCCCGCACGGCAGGCAATTCCTTCGCGAGACACCTTCTGGACGCCGCGGGCGCCTGGTTCCTCGTGCGGATCGCCGTCCTGCTCCTCGACCTCTTCGTCCTGGGCGATGCCGGCGAAGCCCTTCCGCTCACCGGTCACTTGGCCTGGGTGCTTGCAGACGTCCTGCTCGTGGCCGTGTCCGCCTCCCTCTATGTGCAGTCCCTGGCGGAATCCCCGGAACAGGCTCCCGAGCTGGATCTGGACTATGAGGCCGCGCAGTCATCCCGAAGGCTCTCCTACTACCAGTCCTATCTTCGCATCGAGGACGGGCGCCTGCAGGAGGAGCTCAAGGCCTTCGAAGGGATCGCGGACGCAGACCTCACCGATGAAGAATACGACCGGATGGAGCAGCTGCAGATCCGCCGCGAAGAGATCGCGGACGAGCTCCGGGAGACCGAGCGGGAGCACGAGAAGCTCCTTCGCAGGAAGAATCCTTCCTCTGCAGACGCCTCGCGAAAGCCCTCGAAGCCCGAAGATCTGCCTCTCCCGAACATCCCTCAGGCGCGGACCGAAGAATCGGATTCGCTCACCGCACTGCCCCGCGAGCTCATTTTCCTGAGCCACAACCACGCAGACGAAGCCTTCGCGCTGGCCCTTGCGGCCGACCTGGAGGCCGCCGGCTACCGCTGCTGGTACTGCGAGCGGGACATCGCGCCGGGCGAGCCGTACACCGGAGCGGTCATGCGGGGCCTCTCCCGCGCGAAGCTCTGCATCTTCCTCCTCGATGAGCAGGCGAACGCCTCCGTCCACATCCGGACCGAGGCCGAAGTCGCCCACGAGATGTCCCTGGGCGGACTTCAGGTGCTCCCGGTCTACTTAAGCGATATCAAGCTCTCCCCGGAGCTCACCTACTCGCTGAAGATCTTCAAGAAGATCCGCATCTATCAGCTCTCCGATCCGGAGAAACGCAGGGAGATCCTCGCACAGGTCTGGCAGCAGCTCGATGCGCCGGGGAAATGAATCTCACTGCGGCAGATACACCCGGGCGGGGGCACTCGCCCGGACTTACATAAGGTACAGACACATGATAATTCTGATCACAGGCGCAAGCCACACCGGCAAGACCCTTCTGGCACAGAGACTGCTGGAGGCCTGCCATTATCCTTATCTGTCGATCGACCATCTGAAGATGGGCCTCATCCGTACCGGCATGACCGACCTGACGCCGATGGATGACGAAGCCCTGGTGGATGTCCTGTGGCCGATCGTCCGGGAAATGATCAAGACCGCGATCGAGAACCGCCAGAACCTGATCGTCGAGGGCTGCTATGTCCCCTTTGACTGGAGGCAGGATTTCGGTGAAGAGTATCTATCCTTCATCCGATTCATCTGCCTGGCCTTCTCGGACGAATACATCGATCGCCATTTTCCGGAGATCCTGGCACATGCGTCTGCGATCGAGCGCCGGATTTCGGATGACGATTGTACCGCGGAAGGCCTGAAGCGTGACAACCGGAGGTACATCGAAGGATTCCGGAAGGCCGGTGAGAATCCGGTGATCATCCGGGATGACTACGAGGAGACGCTCCGGTCCCTTCTGGGCTGAGCGCTCCGGCATTCGAATCCCCGCATACGCAAAAGGAGTGACCCGAGAGGTCACTCCTTTTTTCATGCTCATATCTGCCCAATCTGCAATTTACTGTGCCTGCACGGCCGTCAGCACGACTGTATTCACGATGTCCTCCACCGAGCAGCCTCTCGACAGATCGTTGCACGGCTTCGCGAGTCCCTGAAGCACCGCAAATGCCTCCGCCCCGCCGATTCTCTGCGTGATCTTGTATCCGATGTTGCCCGCCTGCAGGTCCGGGAAGATCAGGACGTTCGCGTGTCCGGCAACCGGGCTTCCCTTCGCCTTGGACGCGCCGACCTCCGGCACCAGGGCCGCGTCAAACTGCAGCTCACCGTCCAGCAGAAGGTCCGGTGCCAGCTCGTGGGCGATCCTGGTCGCCTCCTGCACCTTGCTCACCAGCTCATGCTTCGCGCTGCCCTTGGTCGAGAAGGAAAGCATGGCCACCTTCGGCTCCTCGATCCCGCAGAGGGTTCTGGCCGTCTCCGCAGCCGAAACCGCGATGTGCGCGAGCTCCTCCGCGGTCGGGCAAGGCATCACGACGCAGTCCGCGTACACCAGAAGCCCGTCCTCTCCCAGCGATTTGTTCGGGCAGTCCATCAGGAAGCTGGAGGAAACCACCTTCGTCCCGGGCTTGGTCTTGATGATCTGAAGTGCCGGCCGGAGCATGTCCCCGGTCGTGTGCACCGCGCCGGAGACCAGTCCGTCCGCGTCCCCGAGCTTCACCATCATGATCCCGTAATACATCGGATCGGCCGCGAGCTCGCGGGCCTTCTCCTCGGTCACTCCCTTGGCCTTGCGAAGCTCATAGAGCGCCGCGGCATACTCCGCGAACTTCTCGGAGGTCTCCGGATTCACAACCGCGATCCCTTGAAGGTCCGCGCCCAGGCGCTCCGCCTCCGCGGCGATTCTCTCCTCATCTCCCAGAAGGATCGGCTCTGCATACCCTTCCTTTTTGACGATCGCAGCCGCGCGGATCGTTCTCGGCTCATCTCCCTCCGGAAGAACAATTCTCTTCACATCTGCCTGCGCCTTCACGCGCGCTTTCTCCATCATGCCCATCTCATTACCCCCTGTATTCCCGGCCATTATAAGCCGATGTCTCCGAAGCCGTCCCAGACCGGTTTCCCCGCGTAGGTGAGCGCCTTTGCCTGCCCGCGCAGGACCTTCAGCGTCGCGTAGGCCAGAGCCTCCTGCTCCATCTCGCCCGGATAGACGCGGATCGGCGCCAGGAAGCCGCAGCGCTTCTCGATGCCCTGCCGGATATCGTCAAATCGCATCAGGCCGCCGGTTAAGAGAATCGCGTCGATCTTGCCGCACAGGACCGCGCTCATCTCTCCGATCATCTTGCAGATCTGGTAAATGAGCGTGTTCCAGACCAGCGTGGCCTTCGGGTCACCCTCATCCACCAGCTTGTGGATCACGTCCGAGTCCGCGGTTCCGAACAGGCTCACAAACCCGCCCGCGCGCGAGCACATCAGGCGCACGTCCTCCACCGAGTGCGCGTCGATATAGTCGAGCAGGGCCAGCACCGGGACGCTTCCGATCCGGGTCGGGGTAAATGCGCCCTCACCGTCGGCTCCCATGTTGCCGTCCACCATCCGGCCGTGATCGTGTGCGCTCACCGTGATGCCTCCGTCGATGTGCGCGACGATATAATTGCACTCCTCGTAGGTCTTCCCCTGCGCCTCGGCGTCATACTCCGCCACGGCCTTCTGGTTCAGCACGTGCGAGTGCGACACCCGGTAGACCCCCTTGATGCCCGTCAGCCTCGCGAGGTCACTGTACTCATCCACGTTCGTCGGGTTCAGCGTGTACGCCTTGCGCCCGAATTCCTGCGCGAATTTCCACGCAAGCATCACGCCCAGCTTCGCCGGGTGCTCGCTCCCGCCGACCGCCTTCACGGTATCCTCATACAGCCTCTCATCGATGGCTGTGACGCCGCCCGGCTGCGTGTAGGCGCTGCCGCCGCGCCCCACGAAGACATCGATCTCCGAAGGATCCACGCCCTCATCCTTGAGCATATCGAGGATCACCTGATACCGGAAAGGAATCTGGTCATTCACATGCGGAAATGACAGGAGGACCGGCGCGTCGTGGAACAGGCTGTGCTCGAAGACAGACCGCTCATTTTCGAAGAGGCTCACCTTCGTGGAGGTCGAACCCGGATTGATGACTAACAGTTTGTACGTTTTCTGATCGGACATGAAACTATCTCCATTCCGGAGCGTGTCTCGCGAAAGTGCAGGAGGAACTCTCCTGCGATCGGCCTGCCCGTGACGCTCCGGCACAGGCGCCCTGCAGCAGATCCACAGATTCCGCCGCGCTCTCTCGCTTTTCTCATTTAGTGCGATAAATTGCACATCATGCATGTTCCATACTAAACCTCAAAGCGCCTGTTGGCAAGAAAAACAGTCTCCCGCGGGGCAAATTTCTCCGATTCCCCCCCCCGGGGAGACCCGCGGCGCAGGAGACGCAGTCCGCAAAAAGGCGCAGAGAAAGAGGCGCCTCCTTCGAAGCGCCTCCTTCCGGGCAATTCTGCCCTTCCTATGTCTCCTTACCCGATCTTCTTATCTGTGAAAATGCAGTTTGCACACCGGACATCCCTTGGCGATCGTGTCGGTCAGCTCCAGCTTAAGCCCAGCTGCCTTCGCGATCCCGCGGTCTCCGTCCATGGCGATGTCGCAGAGCTTCGCGCAGGTCTCATCGTCGATCCCCAGCTTCTGCCACGCCGCAAGCAGCGGGCAATAGTGGAACTCGATCTTCAGGTTCTCCTCGTCATTCTCCGTCACATCCATCTGGAACGTCGTCTTGCCCACGTCATTTAAGAATGCCGCGTGGAACTGGCGAAGATCCGTCACATCCTCGCAGCTGCCCTTGATGCGCTCTCCGTCTCTTCTGCCGGTCTCCGAGATCGCCGCGCGGGCGATTGCCTCGGCATCGGCGCCGGCCTTCAGCCCCTCCAGATAGGTCAGGGCCATCCATGTTGCCCGGTGGCCGATCGCCGCGCGGTTGACCGCCACCTTCTCATCCGAATACACCGTAGAACGATTTACAATAGCCATATTTCCCTCCATGTTCATCTGCCATCCGCCGGATGGCTTCTCTGCCCGTGACAGGCGTACACGTTAACAGGCTCTCATCATCTGTGCGAGCTCCCGGATCAGCTTCTCTTCTCTGCCCAGCTTCTCGCGCAGTTCCTCTCTCTGCTTCGTGAGCTCCGCGTCCAGCTTCGCGCAGATCGCCAGGACGTTGCGCCCCTCGCCGTTGGCCAGCGCCACGATATCCCGGTTCACGTCATAGACGTCCGCGATGGATCCGACCTTGTCGTTCGCCCAAGTATCCACGTGGTCCTCGCCCAGCACCTGGTCCACCACGAAATCATAGGTCTGCCGGTCGAAATGTCTGCCGTACTTGCACAGGTCCACGCCGAACATCGCGTCCGCCGCCTTCTGGTAGTCCCCGGAGGCAAGCGCCGCGAGCGCCTCTCTCATCATGCCGATGTTGTTGCGGTTTCTCGCATGGATGAAATCATACGTCTCATACCAGTCAAGTCCGAAGAGCTCGTTGATGATGCGCGCGAAGATCTTCGCAACCTTCGTGTTGAACTCCTGCGTCTCCTCCGTCAGCCCGCAGAGCTTCCTGCCCTTCTCCTCCAGAAGGTCCGCCGCCTCGATCGCATCCCGCACCGCGGCCTTGAACGACTCGCACTCGCCGACATTCTCATCGCAGGACTCCAGCACCTTCTCGAAGAGCGCACGGAAATGCAGCGGCCGCACATCCAGCGCATCAAATCTCTGCAGCATCGTGCCGTAGAGAATGTGCGAGGATAAGAACGCCTCGTCGCTGTAGTTGTTGACGTCTTTCTGGTCCGAGGTGGAATGATACGACGGCCAGAAGTTCACGCCTTCATACCAGCTCTCCACGGTCGGAATACCGAGCATCGCGTACATGTAGCTCTCGGTCCAGGTCCAGAGCGGGCTCTGCGTGCCGAACGGGTAGATATTGCCCTCGATCGAGGAGCCGATCTCCATCATCGCGTCCACCATCTCATAGCAGGTGCGCACCTGGGCTTCCTTCGCGTCCGCGCTGATCAGGTTGCCGTCCAGGTTCAGGAGCAGGAATCCGTTCCGACCCCACTCCGGGTGGCTGCGGACCTGCATCGTCGCGCCGCGGGCCCAGTCGTAACGCGTGTTCTCAATGCCCCACTCCTCGGCGCCGTGCATGCACACACGCAGCGTCCGGCGCGGCTTGTAGCCGCTCTCGATGAACGCCTTGCAGATGCCCAGCATGCAGCCGATGCCCGAAGGATTGTCCGAAAATGCCGTGAAATACGCGTCGTAATGGCCGATCAGGTAGATGACCTCATCCGAAGTGCCCGGAATCTCACCGATCACGTTGTGCGTGATTCCGTTGTTGGTGACACGGGAGTCCGCGGTCAGCCGGCACTTTAAGACGCCGCCCTCACGCTCGATCGCGGCCTTGATCAGCTTCGCCTCACGCACAGTCATCGACAGGCAGGGCGTATCCGCCGGCGCAGAGATATCCTGGGCGCCCAGCGTATCCTCGGACCACTCGCAGTACCCCGAGACCTGCACGATGATCATGCCCGCGATCCCGTGGAACTTCGCCTCCATGAGCGGCCAGTAGACCCACCACTCATTGGCCATGTCGATGTCCACCAGCACCCATTTGCCCCGGACATCCCGGCCCTCGTAGTCCTTCTCCGTGCCTTTGCCCACGTAGACCAGCTCAATCTCCTCATTCTCCGCGAAACAGTTGGCCTGCAGCGCCGCCAGCACGACCTTCCGGTCCAGCCCGTTGCCCTGCGGGTACGAAAGCTCCGCATTCTTAAACTCGAAATTGTCGACGCGCACCGCTTCCTTGTGCACATTCTTCAGCCCGATCCGCCGCATCTCATTGTACAGATAGTCCGCAGCCGCGAACTCGGCGGCCGACCCCGAACTGCGGTAGCCCAGCACCGGATTGCACTTAAATGAGATCAGTTTGTCCATGACCCCCAGCGCATAATTGACGTCCAGATACTTGGTAAACTCAGGCAGCATGGCCATCCCTCCTTTTATGATCCTGCCGCCGCGAGGGCGGGACAGGTTACGATCTGCTCTTCTGTCTTCATTCTAAAAGGAAAGCGTCAACCTTTCAACAAAGCCGCAGGGCCGCGCTGTCTCATTTTGAACCACAAGGGCACACATTTGTCTTGTTGTCTCAGTTTGGTACATGATATGATAGAGATAACAGGAGGTGAACGAGATGAGTGATTCCTACCGGCCCCTGGAGAGCCGTCTGAAAAGTATCCGGGAAAATCTGAAAGAATTTGCGCAGATGATCTCGAAAATGGTGGATTCGGACGTCCTGATCATCGACTCCAACCTGGACGTCGTGGCCGACGCCCTCGTCTATTACGAGCTCTACACCACCGTGGACATGAACTCCCTGGTGGCGCGCATCATGAGAGAGAAACAGACCGTGGTCGTCAAGGAGCGGAGCAAAGAAGCTTCCTGCTTAAACTGCCCGGTCCACGACACCTGCGAGATCGACTCCCTGCTGGGCGTGCCGATCCTCTATGCCGGGCGCATCATCGGCGCAATCGCCCTGCTTCTTCCGAAGCACCGCAGCACGGATCTCTTCACGAATCTTGACCTGGTGGTCAAATTCACCGAGAACATGGCCGAGCTGATCACCGACCGGCTCAAGGACCGCACGGCCTACAACCAGGTCCGTCTCTCCGAGATCGAGAAGGACACAATCCTGGACACCTCGGGAGAGAGCATCGCGGAGACCGATCCGACCGGCACGATACTCTACACGAACCTGCCGTTCCGCAGGCTCTTCCGCCTCGATAACGGCCTCGTCGGGCAGTCCCTGCAGGCGCTGCTCCCTCACCGCTACATCACCGGCTTCTTCGAGGGCAAGAGCGTCCTGAACAACCGCGTTCTCACGATCCGCGCCTGCGGCAGCGAATTCAACGTCATCGCCTCCGCCCGCGAGATCCGCTCCCTCACAGCGCCGCACAAGCGCTACATCCTGACCTTCCGGCGAAGCCACGAGGTCTGGCAGGCCGCCCGCAAGGCAAGCTTCGGCTCCCTCATGACCATGCAGTGGTGCGAAGGCTGGGTCTTCTCACCGCAGACCGTGGACCGGGCCAAATCCCTGGCCGTCAGCGGCAAACCGGTCCTGATCGAAGGCCCTGAGGCCGACTTAAATGACAGTGCCGCCAAGGCCATCTGCAACTACTCCGACCGCAGCGAGCAGGGCATCGTCTCCGTCAACTGCAACAACGTCTCGCACGAGCTCTTCGACCGCTACGTCCTCGGGCGCTACGGGCAGATCGCCCGCGCAGACAACGCGACGATCATCTTCTACAACGTAGAGCGCCTGCCCCTGTACATGCAGGAAATCCTCACGGATTATCTGAAGCGCGGCACGGTCTATCTGGGAAATGAGCGGGTCCAGAGCGACGCGCGCGTCATCTTCACGACCACGGCCGACCTGGAGCAGGAGGTCGCGGAGGGCCGTTTCTCCGAACCGCTCTACTACCGGATCCGTCCCGGCAGAATCCTGGTGGACTCCCCGCTGCGCGACCCCGCACGGCTAGAAGCACTGTTGAAAAGCAGCTTTGCCCACTACAAGGACGTCCTGAAGAAGCCGGGCGTCACCCTCTCCAAGAACGCGCAGCACTTCCTTCTCGGCATGCAGTGGCAGCACGTCACAGATCTGGAGCGCTTCATCGAACACATCGTCCGCTCCTGCGACGGCTGCGTTCACACGGCGGACCTGGAGGCTTTTGCCCCGGAGGCCTCACCGGCGCCCTCCGGAAGCACCTTGGAGGACGTGCAGCGCGCCGAGATCGCGAAGCTCCTCGCGTCCGGGCGCAAGAAAACCGAGATCGCAGAGATCTTAGGCATCGGCAGGGCAACCCTCTACCGCAAGATCAAGGAATACGGATTCGACCGGTAACCTCCCCCGGGAACATTCGAAGGGCCGCAGG
>JAFPYK010000005.1 GCA_017412265.1 Lachnospiraceae bacterium | reverse complement strand
TCCGGACATCCTCCTCGCGATTCTCGACGCAGATGATGAAGTGACTGTGATCGGAGGCGTACGTCACCGACATGCGCGTGTACTGCGTCTTCCCGCCGTCGACGATCATGCGGTAATCCTCGGTCAGCTGCCGCATGTTCTCAAGCCGGGAGATCAGATGATCCCTGTCGAGGAAGAGCCTGATCCGCTCTCTGTCCTCGGCATGGATCAGCCTTTCCGCGTTCTTCCTGGAGATCCCGAAGAAGTCCTTGCCCTCGGCCTGGATCTTCAGTTCGCCGGACTTCTTCTTTGTGGAAAGCTCCGTATAGTGCGAGGTCTTGCAGTCGATGTAGTAGATCATATCATAATGATCCGCCAGCCTCTCGGCGATCTGCGTATAAGTGACGCTCTTCTTCTGATTCGCCTTCATGGCAAGCTCCGCCTGCACCTCCGCGTCGATATTCCTGATGCAGACGATGATGTGCCTTCCGTCCTTGCACAAGATCTCCGTATGCCGGATGTGCCTGACCCGGCCTTCCAGGACCAGCCGCCAGGTCATCGAAAAGGAGCGCCGCTGCTTCAGGTTGTCCAGCATCGCGTCCCTGTAATGCAGCTGCAACGCCTTCTCACGATCCTCGGGGTGCACGTATTGGCGTATGCTCCTTCGGCTCTCGGCAAAAAAGTCATTCCCGGTCGCCGGGATATTCAGCTTCCTGAATTCATCCGTCGAGAAGATCTCGATATAGGTGCTGGTCGCGATGTCGATGTAATACAGCGTGTCATACTGCTCGGCCAGGCTGTCGGTAATCTGATTGTATATCTCCCTCTGCCGCGCGATCTCCCTGTCCCTTTCCATCTGCCGGTACTGCGCGTCGACGTCATTGAGGCCGACGACCAGGCGGGCGCCTTCCTTCTCCTCCACCATGGCGGCCTTCATCTGTACGTGAACGGGGCGGCCGTTCATCACGATGCGGTAATCCAGCGTGAAGATCCCGCCGCGCTCGACCCCCGCCATGACGTTCTCCCGGGTGAATACCGTCAGGAAGCGGTCCAGGTCGTCCGGATGGTTATAGCTGCGCGCCACCTCCCGGACCTTGCCGAAGAAGTCCTCTCCATCCTTTGCCTGCGCAAAGCTCTCCACGTAATTGTCGGTCGCGCTGAATTCGCGGTAGCGGTCCGTCTCCGGGTCCACCACGTAGACGACGATGAAGTTGCCCGTGAGCGCGTGGAGGCGGGCATAGACGATCCTCTCCTCCTGCAGCTGCTTCTCCGCCCGGCTCTGCCTCATGCGTTCATCGATGTCCGACACCGCAATGACGATGAACCGCCCGTCATCCTCCGCGCGGGAGACCTTCATGCCGACATAAAAGGGTCGTCCGTCCTTTATTTTGCGGTAGGTCATCTCAAACGCGTCGGAGCGATCCAGGGCCTCCGCGAGGAATTCCCGGTCCATCACCTTCACAAACGCCGCCCGATCCTCCGGGTGCACGTACAGCTCCGCGTCCCGTTTGCAGCGCTCAAAGAAATCCCCGCTTCGCCGCGCCCCGGCGAGCGCGGCGCGGTCATCGCCGGCCTGGAACGCGACGAGCTCGCCGGTATCCATATCGACACAGTACAGTTCCGCATAATCGCGCGCCAGCGCCCAGGCGATGCAGGCGCAGGCCTTGTCTGCGTCCAACGCCCTTGCGCCGGCTTCGTCGTTCATGGTGTTTTCGCGCCGGATGCGCGCACGATCCGTCATATGCTGGCCTCCTCATAAGTGGTTGCGGCAAGCCATAATTTAACAAATATATTATAGCACGGAATCCGGGGCCTGTCCATAGCCGCGCCCCGGGGCGACATCATTATGCTATACAAACCGCGGCGGATT
>JAFPYK010000049.1 GCA_017412265.1 Lachnospiraceae bacterium | reverse complement strand
TTTCATCTGTATGTGCGCAAGACCTCTCCGTCGGAGTTTGCGGCTTACCAGAAGGCCTGCCAGGAGTGGGGCTATACCGTGGATGTGAAGGACAGCTCGAACCTCGACGCATTTAACGAAGAGGGCTATCATGTGCAGCTGTGGTATATGGATTACGACAACGAGATGAGTATCTCGCTGGAGGCGCCGCGCCAGCTGGGCGTGCTGCACTGGCCGACCTCGGAGCTCGGCAAACTGCTGCCGAAGCCGAAGTCTGAGGTCGGAACGGTCGCCTGGGAGAGCAACACCGGGTTCTCGATCTATGTGGGCGAGACCACGATCGAGGAGTACGGGGACTATGTGGATGAGTGCAGAGACTGCGGTTTCTCGGAGAATTATTACCGCGGTGACCGGTATTTCCACGCGGAGACGGCCGGGGGCGTGCGTGTTTCCGTGAATTACGAGGGCTTCGGGGTCATGTACATCTCCGCGACCGCGCCGGATGAGGATTCGGTGACCGCGCAGCCGCCCGAGCGGGCAGAGGCGCCGGAGAGCGAGAGTGAGGAGATCACCGAGAGCGAGCCGGTGACGGATGCCGGCGAGACGGAGGAGACCACCGGGGAGGCGCCGGAGAGTGCCACCAGTGAGACGGAGGCTGAGCCGGTCCCGGAAGGCGAGATCCGCGAGGAGTTTAAGAAGGCGATGGACGACTATGAGGCGTTCATCGATGAATACTGCAAGTTCATCGGGGAGTATTTCGACTCGGACAGCCCTGCGGAGAAGCTGCCTGCCTACATGGACTATCTCACGAAGTTCCTGGATCAGTCGGTGAAGGCAGAGCAGTGGAGCGAGAAGGCGTTAAATGACGCGGAGATGAAGTATTACACGGAAGTGATGATGCGCTGCGCGGAGAAGGCCTCGAAGGTCAATGACCGGATGAGCGGGAACTGAGACGGACGGCAGAGGAGTGGAAGCCATGACATATCCGGAGACGATGGAGTATTTCCGGCAGATTGCCTCCAGGGGAAGTGTGCTGGGGCTGGATAAGATCCGGGCGCTTCTCGGGGTCCTGGGGGACCCGCAGGAGCAGGTCCCGGCCGTGCACATCGCGGGGACCAACGGCAAGGGCTCTGCGGGGGCGATGCTTGCCGCGGCGCTTGCGGCGGACGGCCGGAAGGTGGGACGTTATGTGTCGCCGGCGGTCTTCGGCGAGCGGGAGATCCTGCAGGTGCTGCCCGCGGGGGGCGGCGAGGCCCGGTGGGTGTCGGAGGAGGCCTATGCCGGGCTGGCCTCGGCAGTGCGCGAGGCGGATGAAACTGCGGGGATCGGAGCGACCGGCTTCGAGATCCAGACCGCGATGGCCTTTCTGTATTTCCTGCGGGAGGACTGCGATATCGCCCTCGTCGAGGTGGGCATGGGCGGAAGGCTGGACGCGACCAATGTGATCCGGCATCCGAGGCTGTGCCTCTTCACACACATCAGCAGGGACCATATGCAGTTCCTGGGGGAGAGTATCGCGGAGATCGCGGCGGAGAAGGCCGGCATCTTAAAGCCCGGTGTGCGGGCGGTGAGCGCGCCGCAGGAGGCGGAGGCCGCCGGGGTGCTGAGGTCAAGGAGCGAGGAGCTCTCGTGTGAGCTTGTCATGGTCTCGGGAGAGAAGATCAGGCAGGTCGAAACGTCGGCGGATGAGGAAGGCCTGCACACACGCATGGTTTATGACGGGCAGGTGTATGAGCTTGCGCTCGCCGGGGTCCACCAGGCAGAGAACGCCGCTGCGGTGATTGAAGCCGCGAGGGCGCTCGGTGTGCCGGACGCGGCGGTGCGGGAAGGCCTGAAGCACACGGCCTGGCCGGGAAGGCTGGAGCTGGTGCGAAGGAAGCCGCCGGTCATCCTTGACGGAGCGCATAACGAAGATGCGGCCGGGCGGCTGGCCGAGAATCTCGGGAGGTATTATCCCGGGAGGGAGGCTGTCTTCTGCATGGGCGCGTTCCGGGACAAAGAGGTCCGCAAAGAGCTGGGAATCCTCCGGGAGCGCGGGAGGCGGCTGATCGCATTTACGACGTCGAGCCCGCGGGCGATGGAGGCCGAAGACCTCTGTGAGCTGGCGAGAGAGGCCGGGTTTACGGCAGAGACAGCGGCGGGTCCGCTTGCGGCTGTGCATGAGGCCATGCGTGCGGCGGGAGAGAATGATATCGTCGTCTGCTGTGGCTCACTCTCTTTCCTCGGGGAGATTCGGCAGGGACTTCTTGCAGAGGAAGGCCTGCAGTGTTATAATCACGGCAATCCGCAGGAGATGCGGAGACAGGACAGGAATACAGGGGGAGATCAGATTGGATCATGAGAAGATTGAGGCGGCCGTACGGCTGCTGTTAGAGGGGATCGGAGAGGACCCGGAGAGAGAGGGCCTGAAGGATACGCCGGCCAGGATCAGCGCGATGTGCGAGGAGATCTTCGGCGGACTCGGAGAGGATGCCTCCCGGGACCTGGCGAAGACATTTTCCTCCGGGTGCAGTGACCTGGTCGTCGAGAAGGATATCCGCTTCTATTCGGTCTGCGAGCATCACCTGCTTCCGTTTTTCGGGACCTGTACGGTGGCTTATGTGCCGGACGGGAGAGTCGTGGGGCTGAGCAAGCTGGCGAGGACCGTCGAGGTATATGCGAGACGGCCGCAGATCCAGGAGCAGCTGACGGCCCAGATCGCGGATGCGGTCATGAGGGAGCTTGCGCCGAAGGGCGTGATTGTGAAAATGAAGGCAGAGCATCTGTGCATGTCGATGCGGGGCGTGAAAAAGCCCGGCACGCAGACGGTGACGATGGCCAGACGCGGGGTGTGCGCGGAGGATGATTCGCTGCTTGCGACGTTTTTCGCGATGGAGAATGAGTAAGCGATGAGGATCGGCAGGAGAGAGTTTGCGCCGGGCCGCACGTATGTGATGGGAATCCTGAATGTGACACCGGATTCCTTCTCGGACGGCGGAAGGTACGTAGATGCGGCGGCTGCGCTGCGGCGCGCGGAGTAGATGATCCGCGAGGGAGCGGACATCATTGACATCGGCGGCGAGTCGACGAGGCCGGGGTCTGTCCCGGTGGATGCCGCGGAGGAGATGCGCCGTGTTCTGCCGGTGATCAGGGCGATCCGGGAGAAATATGACGTGCCGATCTCGCTGGATACGTACCATGCTCAGACCGCGGAGGCCGGGCTGGACGCGGGCGCGGACCTGATCAATGACATCCACGGGCTTGCGGATCCGGCGATGGCCAGGGTGGCTGCGGAGCGTCATGCCGCGGTCTGCCTGATGCATGACCGGGATATGAGCGGGGCTTCGGACCTGATCCGGGAGATGCGGGAGGATCTTCGGGCCATCCGGGAGCGTGCCCTCGCCGCGGGGGTTGATGAGGAACAGATCCTTCTGGACCCCGGCGTCGGTTTCGGCAAGGACCGGGAGCAGAACCTTCAGATCCTTGCGAGGCTTTCGGAGTTTCAGGGTCTCGGCGCGCCGGTGCTGCTCGGGGCTTCGCGCAAGTCGGTCATCGGGAGGACCCTGGATCTTCCGGAGAATGAGCGGCTGGAGGGAACGCTCGCTACGACGGCGGCTGCCGTGTGGGCGGGATGCCTGTTCGTTCGCGTGCATGATGTGAAGGAGAATGTCCGTATGATCCGGATGCTGGAAGCGATCCGGGCGTACGGTGACCGGAAGCAGGAGGGATAAACAGATGGACCGGATTAAGATCCGAGACCTCAAGGTCTATGCCTATCACGGGGTGAACCCGGAGGAGAAGGCAGAGGGGCAGAATTTCTATGTGGACGCCGACCTGTATCTGGATCTGGGCCCCGCGGGGCGAAGCGATGAGCTCATGGCGACCGCGCATTACGGGCACGTCTGCAAGACGATCGACCGCGAGATGAAGAGGCAGAGCTATGACCTGATCGAGCGGGCCGCGGAAGTCACAGCCCGTCAGATCCTGCTGGAATACTCGGTGGTGCGGAAGGTCCGCGTGGAAGTGAAGAAGCCGGAGGCGCCGGTGAAGCTTCCCTTCGGGATGCTCTCGGTGGAGATCACACGAGGGTGGACGGAGGCAGTGATTGCCTGCGGCAGCAACCTGGGCGATTCGGAGGCTATTCTTCGGGAAGCGGTGAAGCGGCTTTCGGAGGATCCGATGATCCGGATTCTGCGGACTTCGGGGCTGATCCGCACAAAGGCCTGGGGCAAGACGGACCAGCCGGACTTCTTAAACGGTGCCTTGCTGATCGAGACGCTGTATGAGCCGGAGGAGCTGCTTGACGTGCTCCAGAAGACAGAGCTCGAAGGCGGGAGAGAGCGCAAGGAGCACTGGGGACCACGGACGCTGGATCTGGACCTGATCTTCTTCGGGGACCAGGTGATCCGGACGGAGCGCCTGACCGTGCCGCACCCGCTGATGCAGGAGCGGCTGTTCGTCCTGGACCCGCTCTGCGAGATCTGCCCGGAGAAGATGCATCCGGTCTACCGGAGGACGGTCTGGGAACTGCGGGAACG
>JAFPYK010000048.1 GCA_017412265.1 Lachnospiraceae bacterium | reverse complement strand
GGACGGCTGCGGCGACCTGTTCACGGATCTCAGGACGCTTTGCCTCCACCGCCTCGGTGACCTGCTTCAGGGCTGCCTGATAGACGGCCTCATCGTCTAGGGAAGCGATGACCTTCTCCAGCTCTTCCTGGTAGTTGCTGATGGTGAGAGAGGAGACGGTCAGACCGTTGGAGGCAAGCTGGGTCTGGGCTGCCGAGAGAAGGGAGCGGAAGACCTGGGCTGCTCCGTCGTTGATGTCGCCGGATTTCGAGCTGATCTGAGAGAGACCGGCGCTTAAGCTGTCGGCTCCGGAGGCCAGGGTGTCTGTGCCGGCCAGGAGTTCGCCCGCACCGGCAGCCAGCTTGTCGGCGCCGTCCTTTACATTTCCGGCTCCGTCTGCCACCTTCGAGGCTCCGTCGGAGAGATCTCCGGCTCCGTCTGCCACTTTCGAGGCTCCGTCGGAGAGGGCTCCCACGCCCTCCGTCAGGCTGTCAGACTGTTCCAGCAGGGTGTCCAGGCCTTCGTTTAAGGCGGAGGCCCCGTCCATCAGCTGGGTCATGGCATCGGTGAGCTGATCCATGGAAGAGAAGAGATCCTTTAAGGCGTCCGGGTCCTTCTCGTCGTATTCTTTGAACAGATTGTTGGCTGCGATGGTATAGACGGAGCCCAGCTTGAAATCGGTGACATCTGCGCTGATTTCCACGTGGTCCGGGATGGTGACATCCAGAGTATCGTCCAGGGCCAGATCCTCAGCCAGACCCGGGAGGGCATAGCCTACGACCACGGAACGGGTGCCGTCATTGACCAGACGGCCGTTTTCCACGGTGACATTTTTAAAATGTTCCCCGTCCAGCAGCAGGGCAGAGACCATCAGGAAGGGCACATAAAGCTTCTGGGAGGCCCCGTTTACCATCTCGGTCTCTGACTGATTGTTGGTGTAATCGATGCGGATGACAGCTTTGCCGCTCTTGCCGGCCAGCTCTTCCGGGGAGATCTCCTGACCGTCCAGCCGGTAGCTGATCTTCACGTCCACGGGCAGGGCCGCCTCCACGGTTTCCTGGGAGAGGGCTTCGTTGCCGGCCGCGTCTTTGAGCTTGTCGCTTACGATGATTTTATTGACCGAGCCGGCCGCGTCGGTGAGGACGTAGACGGACTGGTCATCGCTGACCGCATGTTTCCGGACCTCTTCTTCGGTCAGCTCCTGTGTCTGGTCCGGGGAAGAGGTTTCCCTGGCGGCTCTTGCCATCGAGCCGCAGCTGATGGTAAGCGCCAGGCAAAGAACCAGGGCAAGAATTCGTTTCACAGATGTGTTCAACATGTTGCTGCCTCCTTGGACGGCTCAGAGCCGTCTTTTGTATGATGAAAATGCTGTTTTTTCTTGTAAATGTGCCGCATGCCTAAGGTGGTGGCGCAGATGATTCGGTCGAAGTAATAGAGCAGGGCCGGAAGCACCAGGATGACCAGAACCATACTGATCAGGGCGCCGCGGGCCATCAGCATGCACATGGAGCTGACAATGTCGATGTCAGAGTAAAGGGCGACGCCGAAGGTGGCCGCGAAGAGTCCCATGCCGGAGACGATCACAGAGGGAATCGAGGTGGAGAGGGCGGTGAGTACCGCGTCTTTCCGGCGTTTCCCGGAGATTCGCTCGTCCTTGTACCGGGAGGTCATGAGGATGGCGTAGTCCACGGTGGCTCCCAGCTGAATCGTGCTGATGGCGATGGGAGCGATGAAGGGAAGGGTGGTTCCCATGTAGTGAGGCAGGCCCAGGTTGATGAAGATGGCCACCTCAATCACCGCGATCAGGAGAATCGGCAGGAAAATGCTTTTCTCCACGAAGAAGATGATCAGGAACACCAGGACGATGGACACCGCGTTGACTACGGTGAAATCGTGGCCGGTGGTTTCGATCAGATCCTTCATGCAGGGCGCCTCGCCGATGAGCATGCCGCCCGGGTCATGGGCCTTGAGGATTTCATGCAGCTGAGAGATCTGGGCGTTGACCTGATCGCTGGCGGAGCGGTACGCGGAGTTGATTAACATCAGCTTCCAATGATCGCTCTCCAGGAGGTTTCGGACGGAGTCCGGCAGAATCTCCGGAGGCACGTCGGAGCCCAGGACGCTCTCCAGGCCCAGGACGTATTTCACACCGTCCACTGCTTCCATCTCTCGGATCATGGCGCGGATCTCGCTCTCCGGCGTGTCCGCATCCACCAGAAGCATGTGGGTGGATGCAATGTCAAACTTCTCCTGAAGTCTGGAATTGGCGATCACATATTCCATGTCCTGGGGCAGGCATTCGCCCATGTCGTAGTAGACTTCGTCGCTGGTCTTATCGTAGCCGTACCAGGCGGGCCAGACCACCAGCACGAAGAGGATCAGAAGCAGAGGGGCGATTCGCAGCAGGCCCCGGGCAAAGCCGTCGGCCTGGGGAATGAGGGATCTGTGTCTGGTCTTCTGAAGAGGCCCATCCAGCAGAAGGATCATGGCCGGAAGTACCGTGACGCAGCCGAGCACGCCGAGGATTACACCTTTGGCCATGACAATGCCCAGATCCCGGCCCATGGTAAAGGACATAAAGCACAGGGCCACGAAGCCGGCCACCGTGGTGACGGAGCTTCCCAGGACGCTGGCAAAGGTCTGATGGATGGCCCGGGCCATGGCCTCCGGCCGGTCATCCGGGCAGGCCTTCTGCTGCTCGTTGTAGCTGTTCCACAGGAAGATGGAATAGTCCATGGTGACTGCCAGCTGCAGCACCGCAGCCAGGGCCTTGGTGATGTAGGAGATCTCTCCCAGGAAGAGGTTGCTTCCCAGGTTCAGGAGGACCATGATGCCGATGCAGGCCAGGAACACAAAGGGAACCAGCCAGCTGTCCAGCAGAAGCATCATGGCAGCGGCTGCCAGCACCACCGCCAGAATCACGTAGACGGGCTCCTCCCGCTCGCAGAGATTCTTCAGGTCCAGCACCAGGGCGGACATGCCTGCGACAAAGCACTGTTTTCCGCAGATCTGCCGGATCTGCCGGACCGCCTCCATGGTCACGTCCGCGGAGGTGGAGCTGTCGAAGAAGACCGCCATCAGCGTGGCATTTCCGGAGTTAAAGGCATCGTAGAGCCGATCCGGCAGCATCTCCATGGGGACGGAGATGTCCATCAGGCTGTCATACCAGATGACGGAATCCACATGATCCACGGTCTCGATCCGGCTTCGGAGTTCAGAGATCCGGGCGGGCTCCATGTCCTCCACCACAATCAGAGAGAAGGCTCCCTTTCCGAAGTCTTTCATCAGTTCATCCTGCCCGATGACGGTTTCCATGTCAGAGGGCAGGTAAGTAAGCATATCGTAATTGATCCTTGTCCGGACCATGCCGAAGACCGATGGGATCAGCAGCAGCAGTGACACGATGAGAATCGGCACACGCAGCCGGACAACGGTTCTGGCTAATTTCATAGCGCATTCCCCTTTCGTCTTATCTTTAAGCGACCTTAGAATAGAACCTTCCAAATGAAATGAAAATGGGCAAAAAGAATGCCTGTGACCAGTTTTTGGTCACAGGCAGACAACTGTCTGAAATTCAGGCATCGGGGCCCGTCTGTCTATCGGGCGGAGCCGGGGGCAGAAGGCCGTTTCTCTCCATGGAAGGATAGATCATCAGCCCACAGAGGCGGCGGAAATCCGCCTCGATATCCTTCTGCAGACCGCTCTCCAGCCACTCAATCACCGCGCCGAAGCAGAGATATTTGTTAAAATCGATGATGATCCGGAGATCTTCCTCCGACAGGCCGGACTCCGGCAGAAGAGAGTGGACATAGCTGGAGGCCACATAGGCGCAGTTTTTCATCAGGTACCGCTCGAAGATATCCCGGTTGACAGAGCCGTAGAGATGATACATGGCCCGCTTGTGCTCCCGCAGGTAGGCGGTGGCGGCGGACAGACTCTCTTCCAGGGAGTCAAAGGAGCGGGGCTCCTTCAGGAAACGCCCGATCTCATCGGAAATGATCTCCTCCACCAGGGCCGGCAGATCCGTGTAATGGTAATAAAAGGAATTGCGGTTGATGCCGCACTCCTTCACCAGATCCGTCACGGTGATCTGGCTGTAAGGCCGTTCCTCCAGAAGCCGCAGGAAGGTTTCTTTGATGGCCAGTTTGGTAAAATTGGGCATGTCACAGACCTCCTCTCAGTATTCCCTGCAGGAGACCAACTCATCTCCCCGGTAGCAGAGCTTCAGGGAAAATGGCTTCTCTCTGGTCAGCAGAAGCTCCAGAAAATCCTTGTCCCCCTCCCAGACCGGAAGCTCCGGCACCTGATTCTTGGGGATCCAGGCCAGCTCCCCCTCGGGGCAGGAGTGCATCCGGCTTTCGGGCAGTTCTCCCGTGAAGGCGTCCGCGGTGTACAGATGCATGTATTCACAGCCCCAGACATCGGAGACGAAGGTGATAATGCCCCGGAAGCGGTAGGAGGTGAGGGTCAGGCCGGTCTCCTCCTTTACCTCCCGCAGCAGGCATTCCTCCGGGCTTTCCCCTTCCAGGAAATGTCCGCCGACGCCGATCCATTTGCCGGCATTTTCATCATCTTTCTTCGAGACGCGGTGCATCATCAGATAACAGCCGTCTTTCTCGATGTAACATAAGGTTGTCAGGTTCGCCAGATCTCTCATCGCCTTGCTCCTCGCTTTCTTATGCAACAGGATACCACGTTTTCGGGGAAATGGCTATCTTCAGCGGGCGGATTTCGGAAAATGCGGTTGTAAGGGACTGCGGTTTGGGATACAATAAAAACTAGGAAACTGTGGCGAAAAAGCCGCAGGAGGCATTGCATTTCTATTACAAGAAAGGACCATAGACCTATGAGATTACAGTGGAATGAGATCTGCCTGAACGCTGCAGCCTGGGAAGAGAAGGGATATCATCTGCCGGCATTTGACCGCGAGAAGGTGAGCGCACAGACGATAGATACCCCGGAGTGGGTGCATTTCGGCGCGGGCAACATCTTCCGGGCGTTTGTCGCGAACACGTGGCAGAAGGTGCTGGAAGCGGGCAAGGGCCAGACGGGCATCATCGCTGCCGAGGGATTTGACTATGAGATCATCACGAAGGCTTACCGGCCGCACGACAACCTGGCGCTGGCGGTTACGCTGAAGGCGGACGGGACGATTGATAAGGATGTCGTGGCGTCGATCGTGGATTCGGTGATCGTGGACGCGGAGGACGCAGAGGAGTGGGAGCACCTGAAGAGCATTTTCCGTGCGCCGAGCCTTCAGATGGCCAGCTTTACCATCACGGAGAAGGGCTACAGCATTCACAATGCGAAGGGTGAACTGGCGCCGGCGGTGGCCGAGGACTTCGGGAACGGACCTTCCCGCCCGGTCAGCTATATCGGCAAGGTGACGGCCCTTCTGCTGGAGCGTTTCCTGCACGGGGAGCTTCCGATCTCCATGGTTTCCATGGACAACTGTTCGCACAACGGAACCAGACTCTATGAGGCCATCAGCGCCTATGCCAACACCTGGGCGGCTGCGGGCCTGGTGGATGCGGGCTTTGTCCGCTACATCAACGATCCGGCGAAGGTCGGATTCCCCTGGAGCATGATCGATAAGATCACGCCCCGCCCGGACGCCGGCGTGAAGAAGATGCTGGAGGACGACGGGTTTGAGGATACGGAGTCGGTGGTGACTTCGAAGAAGACGTATGTGGCGCCGTTCGTGAATGCGGAGGAGGCACAGTATCTGGTGATCCAGGACTGGTTCCCGAACGGGCATCCCGCGCTTGAGGCGGGCGGAATCATCTTCACGGACCGCGAGACGGTGGACAAGATCGAGAAGATGAAGGTCTGTACCTGCCTGAATCCGCTGCATACCGCGCTTGCGGTCTACGGCTGCCTGCTGGGCTATCAGAAGATCTGCGACGAGATGCAGGATGAGGACCTGGTGAAGCTGATCCACACCATCGGTTATGTGGAGGGGCTGCCGGTCGTGGTGGACCCGGGAATCATCTCCCCGAAGGCGTTCATCGACGAGGTGCTCACGAAGCGTTTCCCGAATCCTTTCATGCCGGATACGCCGCAGAGAATCGCGACGGATACTTCCCAGAAGCTGGCGATCCGTTTCGGCGAGACGATCAAGGCTTACCAGGCGGATCCCGCGAAGGATCCCGCGGACCTCAAGCTGATCCCGCTCGTGCAGGCCGGCTGGTGCAGGTATCTGCTGGGCGTCGATGACGAGGGCAAGGAGTTTGAGTTAAGCCCGGATCCGCTGCTGGACGACGTGCGTCCTTATCTGGCCGATGTGAAGCTCGGGGAGGTGCGTGATTTCCATAAGGAGCTTGCGCCGATTCTCTCCAATGCGAAGATCTTCGCGGTGAATCTCTATGAGGTCGGCCTCGGCGAGAAGGTGGAGAAGTATTTTGCAGAGCTGGTCGCGGGGCCGGGTGCGGTGAGAGCGACGCTTAAGAAGTATGCGGGATAAGGCGGAAGAGATGTGAGATACGGGGCCGGGCAAGAGATTGCCTTGCCCCGGTTCATTTGCAGAAAATGAACCGGCGGAGCGGGAGCTTATGCGGACCGGACAGACGAAGGAGGATGACGATGAAGATTTCTCTGTGTATCAATGATGTGAGAGACCTGCCCAAGGTGAAGGCTCTGGGTTATGACGCTTATGAGTTTGCGGGGGGAAAGCTGGGCGCGTACACCGAGGAGGAGTTTGAGGCGCACCGGAGAATCCACGAGGAGGTGGGCCTGCCTCTGGTGGGCATCAATGTGTATTCTTTCGGAGAGCCGGCAGCGGTCGGGCCGCGGTTTGACCCGGAGAAGGTGCTGGCCTGCGGGCGCAGGACCGGCGGAAGGGCCGCGATTCTCGGCTCGCCGGCGCTGGGGATCGGCATGGCAGGGGCCAGAAGAGTGCCGGAGGGGTACGACCGCGCGAAGGCGGAGGAGGAGTTTGCGCAGTTTGTGAAGATCACGGCGGATGTGGCGAAGGAGCTCGGGATGAATGTGCTCATCGAAGCGCTGCAGCCGCACATGTGCAACCTGCTCACGTCGACGGCGGAGGC
>JAFPYK010000047.1 GCA_017412265.1 Lachnospiraceae bacterium | reverse complement strand
TATCTCGCTGATACTCAAAATCAAGTGTCATTCGGTCATGATCGGATGCTTCGCCACGGCCCAGTTCCAGCAGTCCTCGAGGTAGTTGTTGATGATGGCGGAGACTTCTCCGACCTCGAGAACGACCTTGGTGATATGCGAGACGTCATTCTCCTTCGCGATGGCTTCAACGCTGTCGATGACGTGGAAGACAACTCCGAGTTCGTGCATGGTCAGGCCCTCCAGTCGCGGATCGCGGTGCGAAGCCAGTCGTACCAGGCGTCCATCCCTTCGCCGGTTTTGGCGCAGATGGGGATGATGACGGCGTTCGGGTTGCGCATAAGGATGTTCTTCTTACATTCTTCGAGGTCGAAATCGAAGACGTGCATGACGTCGATCTTGTTGATCAGGACGACGTCGCAGACCTGGAACATCAGGGGATACTTCAGGGGCTTGTCGTGGCCTTCGGGGACGGAGAGGATCATCGCGTTCTTCGCGGCCCCGGTGTCAAATTCGGCGGGGCAGACGAGGTTGCCGATGTTCTCGAGGATGGCGAGATCGATACTGCCGTCGACGAGTTCGTCGAAGCCCTTGCGGGTCATGGCGGCGTCCATGTGGCACATGCCCATGGTGTGAAGCTGGATGGCGCGCACTCCGGTGCCCGCGATGGCGAGGGCGTCGACGTCGGAGTCGATGTCGGCCTCCATCACGCCGATGCGGTACTCGTCCTTCAGGGCCGCGATGGTGCGCTTCAGGGTGGTTGTCTTGCCGGAGCCGGGCGAGGACATCAGGTTCAGAAGGAAGATTCCCTTCTCCCTGCACTGTGCCCGGAGAGCGTCGGCGGTTTTATCATTATCTGCGAAAACAGACTGCTGTACTTCGATGATACGTATCTGGCTCATGGCTGATTCTCCTGTTTTTGGTAGCATCTATTGTACACTTAAGGCAGAAGAATGGCAAGATATAGCGTCAAAGCCGTGCAAATGGACGAAAAATGCAGAAGTTATTTGCTCATTCAGATTTTATATGTTATGATATCAGAGATCGGTCATAAGAAACAAAACATGCAATGAAGGGGAAATCATGGCAATTTATTTTGTGGATTATGAGAACGTAGGCAGCGCCGGGGTGGACGGTGTTGACTACCTGACAGATCAGGATGAAATCAAGATCTTTTACAGCAACCACGCGGACACGCTCAAGTACGAGCAGGTCAAGCAGCTGCTGTCCACCAAAGCGAAGGTTGATCTTCTCAAGATCGAGACCGGTACCGCGAACGCACTGGACTTCCAGTTGGTCGCTATGCTCTATTATACGCTGAAGGACGACGAGCCGCGTTATATCATCAGCCGCGACACGGGCTACGATATGGCCGTGAAGATGGGCGAGCAGCTCGGCGCGTCGGGTGTGGTGAAGAGATGTATCTCCGTGAAGAAGGCACTCAATGACCGCGCGCGTTCTGAGCAGGCGGCGAGGAAGGCGGAGGCCAGAACGGAGGAGCCTGAGAAGGCGGAGCCGGAGAAGACGGAAGTGAAGAAGGATGCGCCGAAGCGCACCGTTCGGAGAGATGAACCGAAGAAGGAGATGCCGCGCAGAGAGGAGCCTGAGAAGGCAGAGCCCAGAGAGGCTGCCCCGGCTGCGGCGGAACCTGAGAAGGCGGAGGCTGAGAAGCCCGCGCCGAAGAATGAGCCTGCCAGGAAGCATGCGAAGCATGAGCCTGTGAAGGCGGAAGCACTGACCCGAGAGCCGGTCCGTTATGAGCCTGTGAAGGCAGTGAGGGATGAGACCGGGACAGTGAAGGCAGAGAAGGCAGCGCCTGTGAAGGAAGCGAAGGCCGAGCCCGCCGCAGAGACGAAGGCGGAGCCTGCGAAGGAAGCGCCGAAGGCGGCGGAACCCGCGAAGCCTGCGAAGAAGCCCGCATTTGAGATCCGCACGTCGGAGGGACGCGGCAAGGCATCTGCGTCCGGCATTCTGGAAGGATATTCCTTCGGAGAGCAGCCGGCGGCAGAGACGAAGAGCGTGCTTGGCGCCGGAGCCAGATCGGTGCTTGGCCAGGGCCCGAAGATCATGGTGAAGACCATGGAGGGCGGCAGGCAGATCGGCGAGGCGACGGAGCGCAAGGTGGCAGAGAAGCCCGCGGTGAAGGAGCATGAGCCGAAGCCGGAGAAGGTGAAGGAAGTCCGCAGAGAGCCTGAGAAGGCCAGAGAAGTTCAGGCGGAGCCCGAGACCGTGAAGGAGACCGCACCGGAGAGTGTCTCTGAGAGCGCGGCGCCGGAGCGCACACCGGAGGAGAGACCGAGAAGGGAGCGCAGCTCCAGACGCAGGGAACGGTCCGGAGGCGACAAGCCGGAGCGCAAGCAGGATGAGGAGTATCTGAAGAAGCTCCGCTACATCGCCGACGATGTCCAGAGACATACCGGGATGCGCCTGAATTCCAGCCAGTGCGAGATGGTCCTGGAGGCCCTGAAGGCCAGCGAAGGCAAGGATGATTTCTATCATTACTTCCAGCAGGTCCTGGGCAACAAGAAGGGCCAGGTCTTCTATCAGCAGATTCGCAGCAGATTCAAACACCTGAAGGATAAGCTCGCCCCGTGGCAGCCGCCGGTGATGCCGGAGCCTGCCGGCGCGGAGGCGGAGGAAGAGCCCGCACCTGCTCCCGCGCAGGAGAGCGTGAGCGAGGAAGCTCCTGAGGTTGAGGCGCCTGCGGAGGAAGCAGCGGAAGTGACAGAGGAGCCTGCGGCGGAAGAGCCGGAGGAAGCGCCTGCGGCAGAAGAGCCGGCAGAGGCAGAGGAACCGGAAGAGGAACTGCCTGCAGCCGAGGCTGCCGCAGAGGAGAGTGCCGCCCCGGTCCGGGCGGAGGAAGCGCAGGAGAAGCCTGTGCATACGAACGGCAGTGAGACACCTGCCAGGGACAATTCGATTCTGGGAAGGCTCGGGAGACTTCTCGGAAGGTAAACTTATGATCGATCCGGGAGACCGGCGCAGGAGGCTGCGCCGGTCTCTTTCATTCTGTGGCGCCTTGAGGCTTGAAAAGAAGGCTTTTCCGTGTTATGATGCAAAGGTATTCCTGCGCGGCCGGATGCGGCTTCGCGGGGACTTCCGGCGAGTATTACAGCCGGAGGAGAGTGGTCCGGTGCCTGCGGCAGTGGACGGACATTAAGGGAGGTTACTATGGACAAATTGTTTAAGTTGAAAGAGAATGGTACGTCTGTTCGTACAGAACTTCTTGCCGGCTTGACAACCTTCATGACGATGGCTTATATCGTCGCGCTCAACCCGAACCTGCTGACGAACTTTGATGTGGGCAGCCCGCTCTGGAACGCGGTATTTGTTGCGACCTGCATCGCTTCGGCGATCGGCACGTTCTGTATGGCGATCCTTGCGAACAAGCCGTTCGCGATGGCGCCGGGCATGGGCCTGAACAGCTTCTTCGCGGTCGTTTCTGCCAACATCGCCGCGATCACCGGAGTCACTTATGCAGAGGGCTTCCGGGCTGCGCTTGCCATCATCCTGATTGAAGGTGTTGTTTTCATCATTCTGTCGGTTCTGAACATCCGTGAGAAGATCGTGCAGGCGATCCCGCTGGGAATCCGCCTGGGCATTGCTCCCGCGATCGGCTTCATGCTGCTGAACATCGGTTTCGGCTCCAACGCGGGTGTCTATTCCGAGACCGGCGGCCCTTTCTATGCACTTCGTGATTTCTTCGGCGCGATGACTTCGACGCTGGCGAAGGAGAGCATGGGCAGCGGCTACGAGACGATGGTTCTGACGGTCCTGACGATGTTCTTCGGCCTGTTCGTCATCGTCATTCTGGATATGCAGCATGTGCGCGGCGCAGTTCTGATCGGCATGCTCTGCGCGTCGATCTTTAACTGGATCAGCTCCGCGGCTTTCCTGCATGTGAATCCGTTTGCTTCCCTGGCAACAGCCAGCTTTATCCCGCCTTTCAAGGATCTGGCGGAGCAGACGTTATTCCGGATCAGTTTCTCCGGCCTCTTTGACGCCGGTGTATTTACAGCAATTACTTTGATCATCACCTTCTGCATGATCGACATGTTCGATACGATCGGCACCCTGGTGGGTACCGCTTCCCGTGCCGGCATGCTCAATGAGAACGGTGAGATGCCTCAGATGAAGGAAGCCCTGACCTCCGACGCGATCGGTACCATCGTCGGCTCCCTTCTCGGAACTTCGACGATCACGACCTTCGTGGAGTCCGCAGCCGGTGTGGAAGCCGGCGGACGCACCGGTCTGACCGCCCTGACCACGGGCCTTCTGTTCCTGGCCTGTATCTTTATTGCACCGCTTGCGGCAATCATTCCCGCGGCTGCGACCTCTTCGGCACTGATCTATGTCGGTATCGTGATGGTGGCAGGCCTTCGGAATGTGAACTTTAATGACCTGACCCAGTTAGTGCCTGTGACGGTTATGATGCTTGCCATGCCGATCTCCGGTTCCATCGGACATGCGATCGGCCTCGGCATGATCATCTATACCGTGATGCAGGTCTTCACCGGCAACGCGAAGAAGGTCTCCGGACTGACGTACCTGATCGCGCTGCTCTTCCTTGTGAAGTTCTTCCTGGTTGCTTAAACCGGATTCACAGGGGGAGGACTGTCCTTTTCCGGGCGAAGGGGGCAGTGGGCCTTCGGACATTACAGGCTGCCGCAGATCCTGCGGCAGCCTTCTTTTATGGGTGCCGCCTTGGGGGGAGGAATCTGTAATGAAACAAACACACTGGAGGCTGATGCGCCGGTTTTCCCGGGGATCCGTGGGGTATTTCCTGGGAGCCGTTCTCGCATCGCTCTGTCTTACCATACTGAATGCCTGCTCGCCGCAGGTGTTCCGCTATACCATCGACTCTGTGCTGGGGGACGCGGCCTCGGCTCTGCCGGACTGGGCGAACCGCCTGGCAGAGGCGGCCGGAGGGCCCGCATACCTGAGAGAGCATCTCTGGATCCTGGCGGGTGTGATCATCCTGATCGCACTTCTGGCGGGCCTGTCGATCTATTTCCTGCGGGTGAACACAGCGCTTGCGGGAGAGAATTTCGCACGCAACATCCGCAACGCGCTCTTCGCGCATGTGCAGCGGATCGCGATGAGCTGGCATGACCGCAACAAGACCGGAGATATCATCCAGCGATGCACTTCGGACGTGGACGTAATCCGCAACTTCGCGGTGCAGCAGCTGCTGGATGTCTTCCGCACGGCTTTCCTGATCGTGGTCTCATTTACCATGATGTTCTCGATGAACCGGAGACTGTCACTGATCGTGCTGATCTTCATTCCGATTATCGTAGCCTACACGACGGTGTTCTTCGGCATGATCCGCAAGCAGTTCCTGGTGGCGGACGAGGCGGAGGGCGAACTGTCGACGCTGGTGCAGGAAAATGCGACCGGCGTGCGTGTGGTGCGCGCGTTCGGACGTGAGAGCTACGAACTGGAGAAGTTCGACAAGAAGAACAATCATTTCGCGAACCTGTGGATCAAGGTGGGTACGGTCTCGGGCCTCTACTGGGGCGTGGGCGACATCATCACGGGCCTGCAGGTTGTGACGGTGATCGTGCTCGGAGCATACGCGGCCGCGCAGGGGAATATGACGGTCGGCGAGTTCGTGGCATTTGCCACCTACAATTCGAACCTGATCTGGCCGATCCGCCGTCTGGGAAGAATCTTCTCGGATATGAGCAAGGCGGGCGTCTCGTTCGACCGTGTGAGCTATATTCTGGAAGCGGAGGAAGAGGAGAAGAGGCAGGCGCCCGCGCAGGAGCCGGCCTCGATGGACATCGTCTTCTCGCATGTGAATTTCTCGTATGATGAGGAGCATCCGATCCTGAAGGACGTGAGCTTCGAGGCGCCGGCGGGCAGGACCATCGGTATCCTGGGAGGCACGGGCAGCGGCAAATCCACGGTGATTCAGCTGCTGGAGCGGCTGTATGAGATCGAGGACGGAACGATCACGATCGGCGGCGTGGACATCCGCGAACTGCCCAAGAGCTGGATCCGCTCGCATGTCGGGATCGTGCTCCAGGAGCCGTTCCTGTTCTCGCGCAGCATCCGCGAGAACATCGCGGCCGGACGGCCGGAGGCGACGCTGGAGGAGATCCGCGAGGCGGCCCGTATCGCCTGCATCGACGACGCGATTATGGAATTCCCGGACGGGTATGACACACTGGTGGGCGAGAGAGGCGTGACCCTCTCCGGCGGCCAGCGGCAGCGCGTGGCGATCGCGCGGATGATTCTGCAGAACACGCCGGTGATGATCTTCGACGATTCGCTCTCGGCGGTGGACTCGGAGACGGACAGCAGGATCCGGAAGGCGCTCAAGGCGTTCCGGGGCAATATGACCATCCTGATTATCTCGCACCGGGTGACTACGCTGATGGGGGCGGACGAGATCCTGGTGATGCACCGCGGGCGGATCACGGAGCGCGGGACGCACGAGGAGCTTGCGGCCGGCCACGGCATCTACCGGCAGATCTATGATATCCAGATGAGTCAGGATGACCGGAGATTTCTGGAGGAAGGAGGCGAGGACGATGGCAGCCTATGAAGAGCAGGAATATAACAAGCCGTTTGAGCTGAAGGTCTGGACCAGGCTGTTCCCGTTCATCCGCCCTTACCGGAAGCATCTGATCATCACGATGAGCCTGAATGTGGTGATGGCCCTGATGGACCTGGCATTTCCGTTCTTCCAGAGCTACGCGATCGATCATTTCATCGTGCCGAAGACGACGGACGGGATCGGGCCTTTCGGGATCCTGTACGTGGTGCTGATCCTTCTGCAGGGCCTCTGTGTCTACGTGTCGGTGCACGCGGCGTCGACGATTGAGATGAATATCGGCAGGGACATGAAGCGGGCGGAGTTTGAGCACCTGCAGCGCCTGTCCTTCTCGTACTACAACACGACGGCGGTGGGCTACATCCACGCGCGGGTGATGAGTGACACGAACCGGATCTCCCAGCTGATTGCCTGGGGGCTCACGGACCTTCTCTGGTGCTCGATCTACGTGGTGTTCGTCTTCGTCGTGATGTTCGCGCTCAACTGGAAGATGGCCCTGATCATCGCGGTGATCGTGCCGTTTGTCGTGATCCTGACCAATTTCTTCCAGAACCGGATGCTTGGCTGGAACCGGAAGGTGCGCAAGATCAATTCGCAGATTACCGGAGCTTACAACGAGGGCAT
>JAFPYK010000046.1 GCA_017412265.1 Lachnospiraceae bacterium | reverse complement strand
GTGATACTCGATCGCGAACCGGTGCGTCTCATCCTGGATGCGCGTGATCAGCTTAAATCCCTCGCTGCGGGTGTCAATCAGGATCTCGACATTGTTGTAGTACAGGCCTCTCGTCCGGTGGTTATCGTCCTTGACCATGCCGCAGACCGGGATATCCAGATGGAGCTGTTCGAGAACCTCCAGCGCGATGTTGACCTGGCCGCGCCCGCCGTCCATCAGGAGCAGGTCCGGCAGATGGCTGAACTTGCCGAACATCTCCGACAGGCCCTTCTCCTTCTGCTCCTCCATCTCCTTCAGCCCATGCGAGAACCGCCGCGTCAGCACCTCGCGCATGCTCGCGTAATCGTCCGGCCCCGCGACCGTCTTGATCCGGAACTTCCGGTAATCGGCCCTCTTCGGCTTCCCGTTCTCGAACACCACCATCGAGCCGACCGAGTCAAACCCGCTGATATTCGAGATGTCGTAAGATTCCATGCGGGAGAGGCCCTCAAGCCCCAGCCACTCCTCAATCTCGTGCACCGCGCCGGTGGTCCGAAGCACCTCCCGCCGGATATTGTCCATATCCTTCGCGAGCACCATCCGCGCATTCTCCTGCGCCAGCAGGACCAGCCTCCGCTTCTCGCCCATCTTCGGCACCAGGAGCGCGACCTTCGGCCCGCGCTGCAGCGCGAGGAACTCCCCGACCGCCTGCGCGTCCTCGATCTCATTTTGCAGCAGGATCTCGCGCGGCACGAAAGGCGTCCCCGCGTAGAACTGCTTCACGAAATCCGTCAGCACGGCCTCGTCCGTCTCCTCACGCACATTGGTCACGTAGAAGTGCTCCCGCCCGATCATCTGCCCTCCGCGGATGAAGAAGACCTGCACCACCGCGTCATTGTCCTCTCTGGCAAATGCGATCACGTCCCGGTCCTCACTCAGGTTCGCGTCCGTAATCTTCTGCTTCTCCGCCAGGTGCTTCACCGAGAGCAGCAGGTCCCGCTGCTGCGCCGCGCGCTCGAACTCCAACGCCTCCGACGCGGCCAGCATCCGCTCCTCCACCAGCTTGATCACCGGCTCATAATGCCCCTCCAGGAAATCCACCGCGTGCGCCACCTGCGCCTGGTACTCCTCCTCGGAGATGTACCCCTGGCACGGCGCCGAGCACTGCCCGATGTGATAATTCAGGCAGGGCCGCTCCTTGCCGATGTCCTTGGGCAGGCTCCGGTTACACGTGCGGATCTTGTAGATCTTGTGCAGCAGGTCCAGCGAATCGCGCACCGCGCCGGCGCTCGTAAACGGCCCGTAATACTTCGCATGGTCCTTCTCCCGCTTCTTGCGCATCAGCTGCACCCGCGGGAAAGGCTCCTGCGTCACACGAATATAGGGATAACCCTTGTCATCCTTCAGCATCGTATTGTATTTCGGCCGGTGCTCCTTGATCAGGATGCACTCCAGCACCAGGGCCTCCACCTCGGAGTCCGTCACAATATATTCAAAATGATCGATATGCGCCACCATCTGCCGGATCTTCTCCGTGTGGTTGCGGCTGCTCTGGAAATACTGCCTCACCCGGTTCTTGAGCGAAATCGCCTTTCCGACGTAGATAATCGCGTCCGACCGGTCGTGCATGATATAGACTCCCGGCTGTGCCGGCAGCTTCTTAAGTTCATCCTCAATTACAAACATCTGATTCCATTCCTCTTCTGGGTGATCGGATAAATCCATTATACGTCCCGCAGAGAAATTTGTCCATTTCACCCGTTGACAAAATGAAAACCCCGATGTATTATATTTGAGTACGAAATGCGGAGTTGCTGGAATTGGCAGACAGGCATGACTAAGGATCATGTGTCATAGCGACGTATGGGTTCAAGTCCCATACTCCGCACGCAAGAGAAGCTGTTCACCTCAGGTGAGCAGCTTTTTTCATGTCTCAGAGCCGGATTGAGACACAGGGACGGTTCTCACTGACTCCCTTTGAGATCCGCTCTCTCGCAGAGGAGTCGATGGGAACCGTCCCAGCAGCTTGTTTTTCTTCTACATCTGTAGAACCGTAATTCTTTGCTCTTTTTATCAGTCCGTCCTTATGCCTTCCCTCGTTTTACAGACCAGGAAATCACCGCCGCCACCGTAGCAAGTACGATTGCCACGCGCACCAGCGTGAATACCAAGGCGGACTTCGGGAAGATCACTGCCGCCAGAGCCACCAGCAGGCCGAGAATCAAGCCAGGCAGAATGGTTTTCTCTCCCGCCATCGAAGAAACAACCACAGACCCGGCCAGGGCGCCGATCGCCAGCAGCAGAAGAATCGAAAGAATGTGGCCCCCTGCCAGAAGGAAGTTACCGTTCCCTTGCCACAGGCCGAAGAGCCAATGCTTCAGGCAGAGGAGACCGAAGAAGACAGCCAGATAGATCAGCGAAGCCCCCAGCTTGCCAAATGCATCTTCACGGGCTCTCTCCCGCTTCTCTTCCGGGGACATTTTAGCCTCCCTCTCCGCTTCTGCCTTTCTCGCAGCCTCTTCCTTTGCCTTTCTCTCGGCTTCTTTCTTCGCCTTCTCCTCAGCTTCCGCCTTCGCCTTTCTCTCAGCTTCCGCCTTCGCCTTCTTCTCGGCTTCGGCCTTTGCCTTTCTCTCAGCCTCCGCCTTCGCCTTCTTCTCGGCCTCCGCCTTTGCCTTTCTCTCAGCCTCCGCCTTTGCCTTTCGCTCAGCCTCTTCCTTAGCCTTTCTCTCGGCTTCTTCCTTTGCCTTTCGCTCAGCCTCCGCCTTTGCCTTTCTCTCAGCCTCTTCCTTTGCCTTTCTCTCGGCTTCTTCCTTTGCCTTTCGCTCAGCCTCTTCCTTTGCCTTTCGCTCGGCCTCCGCCGCAGCCCTCTTCTCGGCTTCTTCCTTCGCCTTTCGCTTGGCCTCCGCCGCAGCCTTCTTCTCGGCTTCTTCCTTCTCCTTTCTCTCAGCCTCGTCCACAGCCTTCTTCGCGTCCTCTATCTCCTTCGCTTTCTTCTCGGCCTCCATATGCTTTCTCTCAATTTCCCTCATTTCCAGGGTTGTGCCATAGTACACAAGCTCCTCCACGGCGTCCCAGAACGGGTCAATCGGAATCCCATCGGTCCAGCCCAGCTTCTCCATCATCTCGCGTCCGCTGTCCGTCCTACTCATACGCTCACGTCTGAGAAGATCATTTTTCCGCTTTGCTTTCACCTTCTCCAGCTGGCGGGTCAGCTCCCCCTGGATCTCCGGCAGCACCAGCCAATACGTCTCCACCCGTTTCGGCACGTTGGGTTCCTCCCCGGAGGCACACATCAGCTCCAGCCGCTCGACAATCTCCTTGGCATCCACCAGGCGGCCATCCACCATGTCCACACCTATTGCCAAGGCAAAGATTGGCTGTTTTTTCACAGCTTCCGCATCTCCCGGGTCGCAGGGCAGCCAGTCCAGACGCATGCTCTGTTTCCGCTCCACCAGTTTTCGCTTCTGCTCCGCTGCCATGGAAAGGTAATGCCGGGACTGCTCCTTGCTCTTCTCCACACCCGTTCCGGCCTCATAGGCCCTCGATAAAATCATCGAAGCCAGCGGATCCTGCCGATTCTGGGCGGCATACTCCAGAAGCCTCAGGCCTTCCCTTCGCGTTTCCGGATCCCCCGCCTTATTTTGCAGCAGACAGGCTCCCTTGGCGCGAAGCATACTGTTTGTAACGCCACTGGCGGGATCCCTGGGATCTCCGAATACATCGTCCGCCTCGTCTCTCACAACATGCAGTCTGAAGAACAGCTTCGTGAGCTTCAGAAAAGGGATGATCCGTCCGGAATCTCTAGACACTTTGTAGCGGACCTGGGAGAGCAGCCGGACAAACTCCTGAAACAGCCCGTCGTCTCCTTCTTTTCCCTCATGTCTGGCCGTCTTTCCCTCTTTGATCCAGGCAGGTTCCGGCGTCAGAAACATTTTCGGGCAGACCGGGCCCTCATGGAACGTCTCTTTCAGTGCCCACTGCGCCCGCTGTGTCAGAAATCTCATCGGATCCTCTGTCAGATGGTCGGCGAACAGTTCCCGGATCATACCTTCCGGATCGGTGATGCCAAACTCCGCCGTTCCGGTAACACTGCAGACCCGGTAGCGGTCTCTGTCGGCATTGAAGAAACGAGCCTCCGGATTCTCAAATGTCACCTCAAACCGCTCATTCGTATCGACCAGATAGAGGGCACATCCTGATTCCGGCATGTGCCCGTATATCTCATCAACCGGAGCAGGTGAGCGGCCCGACATGCGCTCATCAATCATCTGCATCCACTGTCCCGGTTTTGGCTTCAGTCTCCAATTCCAGCCTGCGGCCTGCTCATTTCCCGATGTGACCCGTTCCACACAGTGATGCTCCTCATTGTTCCAGGTCACATTCAATCCAACACCAAACCCGAATTCATCCTCGCCCGGCTCAAATAACAGTGCCATGATCCCCCTCCGTTCACATTCTTGCGATATGCCCGGTCGCAGTCCCTGCATAGTCATCCAGGAACCACTCGGCGATCTTGTCAGCATACATTGTCACGCAGTCCCCGCCGAATGCGAAATTCATCTTCACGAGTCCCAGATAATCGTCCACGATATTGCAGCAGACCGTGAGCGTCCCCGGCGCATCCCAGCCCGCACTCGCCGCGTACCGGTAGCCCCTCCCGAGCGGCTCCCCGATCCGCTTCCCGGAATAATGCGTCTCCGGGAACTCTCCGAAGGCCGGCTCACCGAAGCCGAAGTTGATCTCCTTCTCGCCCCGCGCGTTCTCATAGTGCAAGCAGCCCTCTCTCTTCGCCTTATCGAAGGCAAATGAGATCCATTTCCACCCGAGCGGATTCTCATCCATCCGGTAGACGCGGCCTTCCACCGCCCTTCGCACCGCGTGATCGGCCTCGCCGGGCGCCGTCTGAAGCCGCAGCCTCCCGGTCAGCTCCGCAAGCGCGCGTGCATCCTCTGGGCACACCGAAAGCGCCTCATCCGCGATCTCCGGCAGCACGACGTCATAGAAGAGGTGTCCCGCGGCATACTGCCGGTCCCCGAGCTCCTGCGTGTCCGCGGTCGTCACGAACACCAGGTCCCTCTCCGGGAAACAGAACGCCAGCTGGCCTCCCATCCCGAGACACCCGAATCCATGCTCCGGCAGCATCCAGAACTGATAACCGTACCCGCTCTGGAAGGTCCGCTTGTTGACCAGGTTCGAGATCTGATACGAAGTCGCCTCCTCCATGTACTCCCGCGGGAGCAGCTGCTCCCCTTCATATTCTCCGCGCCGCATGCAGACATTGGCAAACTTCGCCAGGTCCCTCGCCGAACAGAGGATTCCGCTGCCCGCCCATGAGACACCCTCCGGGGTCTCGACGCACCACGCATCCTCCGAAAACCCGATCGGGTCAAGGAACCGCGGCCGCAGATAGTTCAGAATCTTCTGCCCGCTCACTCTCTCCACAATCGCCGTGCAGAGCACCGTCGCCATCGTATCGTAGCAAAACACGCCCCCGGAGGCATGCTGCGGCTTCGTCCGGAAAAAGCACGGAATCCACGCGTCATCCTTCGCGCCGTCATACGGCTGGTCATCGAAGAGCGAGCTCATCTTCAGCATCTCGCGGACCGTCGCCTTCCGGGTATACGGATGCAGGCCCTCCCCTGCGTACTCCGGGAAATACTTCACGACCGGGTCATCGAGCGAGATCTTCCCCTCCGAGGCCAGCAGCCCGATGGCCACCGACACGAAGGATTTGCTCACCGAATACATCCGGTGCAGATCCGTCGAATGCATCGGCGCCCAGTTCGCCTCATAGGCGATCCTCCCGTGCCTCAGAATCAGCAGGGAATGCATGCACACCCGCTGCCTCTCAAGCGCCTTCAGGTACCGCACCAGTGCCCCCGAAGGGATCCCTGCCTCCTCCGGCTGCCCGTATCTTGCAAATGGCTTCTTCTCCATATGCGCGTTCCTCCCTCACGGTGTCCACATATATACTACATCTGTAGAACTATATTCTTACATTAATATCCGTCATCAACGATTAGATTTCATCATCATTTTTCGAAGCAAGAACCACGTTCTTGAACGCCTTCTCGCCCGTAATCTCCCGCTGCACCCGGATCTCCTCCGGAATCCGCACATCCTCCGCCGGGTTCGAGACCTTCACCTGCAGCACAGCCTGCTTCTCCCAGAACGGATAGACGTCAATCTCCAGCGGCTGCCCCGCATAGCTTAAGCAATACCTGGTCTTCTCAAGCGTCCGCATCCGCGGGTCCGCCTCCAGCAGCAGATCCCGGTACTCATCCTTCGTGAGCCTCTCCTCACTCTCGATGATCTTCATCCGGTCCGCCAGCCGCTTCACCGTCTTATAGTAGATATAATGCCCGTTCTCGCCGCGCCGCCGCACACGCACCTCGACCCCCTCGGGCGCCAGCAGGTACGTCTGCGTGATCTCCAGCCGCTTGCACTGCGGATGCGCCTCCAGCCACGCAAGGTCCGGCATATCGATCAGGAACTTCCGCTCGATATCCTTCGGCTCCGGCTCGCCGACCACCGCCGTGATCTCCGCGATCAGCTTCAGCATCTTCTCCTCGAAATCCATGGAATTGTCGATCACCCGAAGATGCGGATGCCCCGTCCAGCAGCCGATCAGCACGTCGTCCACCCGGCGGGCCTCCTCGGCCGTCTCATACCGCGCCGTATTGTTCGCAGTGGTATAAAACTGCGCCGCGCCCTTCGCTGCGGTCACCAGATGGAACACCGCGTCATAGCTGTCCCTGAGCGTCACCTCATCCGTCCCGAAATACTCCAGCACGTGGGCAAACTCCTCGTCATTCATGTAAGCCTTGTTGTCCAGCGCGCCCCGGTCGCAGACGATCAGGATCTTCTCCGCCTTCATCGTCCGCGCGGCCATCTCGAAGATCCGCTCCTTCTCCAGCTGCAGCCGCACCTGGCACTTCTGATAATCCTCATTTGTCCCGCAGGTCCACGGCGCCACCCCGCCCGAGATCAGCTCCGTCGCCGTCTCCGGGATAAACAGCACCTTAAACCCGCGCTCGGTAAATGCATTCTGGATCCAGCTCATCGCTGTAGACTTGCCCGCACACGGCCCGCCCGTGATCACAATCTTCCATATCTTCATGCCTTCTGCCTCCGCTTCAGCAATATATTCAGCCACAGATCGTCCTGCCGCCCCGGCCGGACGTCATTCGTCACCCACATCCGGATCTCCTCAAGCCCCGGAATCTCCTCCAGGAACTCTCGAAAGCTCATCTCGGTAAAATCCGTATAATACCTTCCGCCTCGCATTCCCTCGTAGAGCCCGAACCGGAAACTGGTATAGAGAACGCCCCCGGGCACCAGCGCGTCCCGGATCCTCTCCATCACCTTCCGCAGCTCCTCCCTCGGCAGGTGCAGGATCGACGAGCACGCCCAGATCCCGTCATACGCCTCCCGCGCGCACAGCTCCTCAAACCGGCTGCACCTCACGTCGATCCCCGTATACGTCCTCGCATACTCACAGAGCTCCTCCGAGCCGTCCGAGGCATCCACCGCATATCCCATCTCAAGGAATGCCTTCGCGTCCCGCCCCGAACCGCAGCCGAAATCCAGGATCCGGCCGCCCGCCGGAATCTCCCTCAGGAACTCCTCCCGCTTCGCCTGCATGTCCGCAGAAACCGTCCCCTGCGCAAATGCCTCTGCATTCTCCGCATAATACGCAAGCGTCACATCCTTCGTATCTTTCATCTCCCGATCCTCATTTCATCCGAACCTTCCAAACCATTCTCATTATATCAGAAACCTGACACTTCTACCACAAAAAGAATCGGCCCGCGCGACTGCGCAGGCCGTTTCTTCATCCGTTACCAATTCACCTTACAGCTCAAATCCGAGCGCCGCAAGAAAGCTCCCGAAGTCCTCCGCGGCCTTCTCGAAGCTTCCCTTCTCCGCGTCATAATACGCCACGTCCGGCGCGGACTCCTTCCCGCACCGCAGCCCGTAATAACCGCCGAAGCCGTCGCCCGCCACCGGCACAAACACCGCGTCCTCCGGCTGCGGCAGCATCCCCGTAAGCGCATACAGATTCATCCGGTCCCGCAGCGACGCCGACAGAAATCCCGCCACCAGGCGCGTCTTCCCGCCAAGCACAGCTTCCTTCTCGGCCGGAATTCCCCGGCTGTTCGCAAGAAGCCAGGCCTTCACATCCGCAGGAATGACAGCCCCGAACTTCTCCTCCAGACGTTCGAACACCTCCTCCGACGCCACAGGCCGCATAAGTTTCATCTGGTTCATCCGAAGACCTCCCTTCTATCGGTTCTCCTGGCCGCCGCCCCAGATCGACTGTCCGCCGACATGAGTCGAAACCGCATGAATATCCGAAGGCACGAGAAGCATCTGCCCCGGCACCTCCGTGTGATGCCACGTATAGCCGTAAGGCGTCTCGTGCTGCTCCAGATGCAGCTGGATATCCTCCAGCTCATCCTCGTCACAGTGGAACGAAACCATCAGCAGGTCACGGTACTCCTCACTCTCCAGCGGATCGTCACAGTCCGGCCCGCACATCGCCTCCGCCTGATCCTCAAAATAATCCGCCAGCGTCTCATTGCAGGTCAGGAACTGCTTCGAATTCGGGATCGTATACTCACTCTCCTCCAGCTCCGTCCCGAACGCCGCAAACGGCTCCAGGTCCGGCAGCCCGTCATGATACTCGATCCCCTCCGCGTCATAGCGAGAAAGCGTCTCCTGCACAAATTCATCGTCCGGCATCCACAGGGAATCCCCGCGGTCATCGCTCCACTCCCCGTTGTTCACCGGCGTGTGCTTGATAAACTCCGCGATCTCCTCCTCGGTATACTCCGGCCTCTCCGGAACCTCCGAGGTCTCCTCCGTCTCTGCCTCTTCCGGGGCTTCAGGAGCCTCCTCGGCTTCCTCCGGCACATCCTCCGCCTCTTCCGAGGTCTCCTCCGGCACCGCCGAATCCTCCGGCTCCTCTTCCGTCACATCCTCCGGGAAGCCATCCCCCTCGGCATCCGCCTCAGGCGCCTCGTCCGTCTCCGCGGATTCCTCCGCAGTCTCGACGATCTCCTCGGTCACATCCTCCGGCATCTCCTCCGCAGGAGCAGCCTCCGGCATGTCCGGCATCTCCGCCACTTCCGGCACCTCCGGCATCATTTCCCCGGAATCGCCCATCTCGTCGTACGCATCATCCATCTCAAAGCACCGTCACATGGCTCTCATAGTCATACGTATGCG
>JAFPYK010000045.1 GCA_017412265.1 Lachnospiraceae bacterium | reverse complement strand
CCTGCTCCGACCCGTACCCCGGGCAGGCGATGCTTAAGATCACCACGTCGTCGCGGCCTTCCTCCGCGAGCTCCTCGTAGAGCTTCTGGATGTCCGGCATCTCCGCCCGGCAGGGCGGGCACCAGGTCGCCCAGAAGTTTAGGAAGATCACCTTGCCGCGGTAATCCGCGACCGTGTGCGTGTTTCCGTACTGGTCGGTGAGAGAGAACTCCGGCGCCGCGATCACGGGCTTTCCGGTGGTCTCCTCCGATGCGCTCTCCTCCGAAGACGTCTGCTCTTCCTCAGAGACCTCCCTGGCCGTCGTCGTTTCATTTCCTCCGGAGGTCGCTTCTTCCGCACTCTTCTCCGTCGTGCTCTCCGCGGCCGTCTCCGTCCCGGACAGATACGAGCTCACCGCGTTCATCTTCCCGGTCACCATCGCAAGTCCCATCAGAATCAGCAGCACGCCCCCGATCTTCACCGTATAGCGGACCACATTGCGATGCTTCTGAAAGAGCCCCAGGATCGTCGTGGTGAACAGCCCGGCCGCAAGAAACGGAAGCACGAAGCCCAGCGTGTACACGCCGATCAGAAGGAACCCCAGGCCGCTGCTCTTCGCCGTCGAAGCCATGAGCAGGACGCTTGAGAGCACCGGGCCCACGCAAGGCGTCCAGGAGAAGCTGAAGAGGAATCCCAGAAGCAGGGCCGTCACCGGAGACATCGAAAGCTTCTCCAGAGAGACCGGCAGCCGCCGCTCGGACCCCAGCACCGCGGACGTCCCGAAGACCCCCAGCTGGTAGAGCCCGAAGAGGATCACGATCACGCCGCCGATGCGGGCAAATACCATCTGATTCTGCCGGAAGAACAGGCCGAGGGCCGAGAAACCGAGTCCCAGAAGGAAGAAGGCGACACTGATTCCGAGGACAAAGAACAAGGTATTGATCATAACCTTTCTACGATTGTAGACTATTGTCCCTTCTTCATTTTTCGTCGTTGTCCCTCCGGATAAATACCCGATATAGACAGGCAGGAGCGGCAGCACGCAGGGCGAGAAGAAGCTCAGAAGCCCCTGCACAAACACCGTGAGCGCCGACACGCTCGTCCCCACATCCAATCCGTTCACATCCATCGTTCCTTTCTATCTCTCATACCTACCGGCGCTTCACCGGCTGTAGGCCCGAAGCCCCGCCTCGATGATATCCCAGTATTTCTCGACATCCACATCGACCGCGACATCCGCGTTCGCCTCCCGGCTCTTCGCGGTCCGCCCGAAGAAGTCGCAGTTCGTCCGCCCGTAGCTCGGCCCGTAGCAGCCGTGATCGATCTCCGCGTACATCCGCCTCACGGTGAGCACCGAAGGGTCGATCAGGTAGGCGCAGGTCAGCGGATCATGCAGCGGCCCGCCGGCCCAGCCGTAGATCTTCTTCTGCGTCGAGGAGAAGAACCTCATCAGGTCCGCGAAGATCTGCGAAGCGCGGTTGCCGATCTTCTCCATCCGCTCGATCACCTCCGGCGTGCACAGGCATTTGCGCGTCACGTCCAGGCCGATCATCGTGAGCGGCCGTCCGCAGGTGAATACGATGTGCGCCGCCTCCGGGTCATCATAGATATTAAACTCCGCCGCCGGCGTCCGGTTGCCCAGCTGATAGCAGCCGCCCATCAGCACGATCTGCTCGATCTTCGGCAGGATTCGCGGCTCCATCCGGATGGCCATCGCCACATTGGTCAGGGGCCCCGTCGGTACCAGCGTCACCGGCTCCTCGCTCTCCATCAGCGTATCGATGATAAAATTCACCGCGTGCTTCGCCTCGATCGTCCGCCGCAGCGGCTCGAACACCGGCCCGTCCATCCCGGACTTGCCGTGGATATCCCCCGCCGCGATATGCTCGCGCACCATCGCCTGGCTGCACCCCCGGTAGACCGGCACGTCAAGCTCCAGCGCCTGCATCAGGTTCAGCGCGTTCCTCGTCGTATTCTCGAGCGTCTGGTTCCCCGCCACCGTCGTGATCCCGAGCACCTCAAAGCGCGGGCTCCCGCAGGCCAGCATGAAATTCACGGCGTCGTCATGCCCCGGGTCACCGTCCAGAATGATTCGGATTCTCTTCTCTTCCATCGCATTCTGCTCCTCTCCTTCATTCTGTCCCCATTATACCGAAGAGCCCGCCCCTTTGCCACTAAAACCTTGCCGCGGATTCAACGACGCGTTGCTTGTCCCTCTCCCGCGGATGCCCTATGATAAAGCCCGTAAGAACACAGACATCCGGAAAGAAAGGAAAGAACACATGAAATATACATCTGCACAGGTCAACAAGCTCATCAAGAAGCTTCAGGAAGAACACCGCGGGCTCCTCTCCCAGGAAAGCCGCAGCTGCACCTTCGTCGCGGCCACCGTCGAAGACCTGGAGGCCGCCAGGCCCGCCTACAGCTACGGGCAGACCCAGAGTGCGCTCGCTGCCGTCGAGCAGAAGATTCGCCTCGCGAAGCACGCCCTCAACGTCTTTAACGCGACGCACACCGTGCCCGGCTTCCCGCTGACCGTCGACGAGATGCTCATCTACCTGCCCCAGCTAAACGAGCGCAAGATGAAGCTGAGCCTGATGGCAAATGTCCTCGCGAAGACCCGGCTCTCCACCGGCGACGGAAGCATCATCGAATACGAGTACGCGAACTACGACCTCGAGCAGGTCCGCGCGGACCTCCTGAAGACCGGCGACGAGCTGATTCGGGCCCAGCTGGCCCTCGACCGGCTCAACCAGACCGAGCTGATGGAGATCCCCATCTGAATATCCACTCCGGAAGCCGTGTCACAGGCATCCCTGTGACGTTCCGTCTGCCTTGGCTTTATGATCGAGAGAAGGTCCATGGTGCTTCGTTATTCGTTATCTCAAGGTTATTTCTTATTCCGCAAGGTTCATGGTCCGATCACAGAGGGAATGTACTGCGGACGGAAACGGTTTCAAAAACTTCTCACGGGAGCCGCCCCGCGCGCCTCTCGTGAACTGCCCGGCGGAAGATCGGTTTCATGCCGGGCTGTTTTTATGTCCTGCCCGCGCGGATCATCCTCCCGCACACGCAGGTAACTGCGAAAAACTTCCATTCCCGATATTGACAATCGCCTCCGCTTTGTGCAGACTGGTCTTAGTATTCAGACAGTATCATCCGGAACCTTCCGATCAGGTTTTTCACAAGGAGGCTCTCACGTGGACGGACAACGAGCGAATATTACAACCATCAGCTGGCTGCTTTTCCGGCTTCTTCCCGCACAGATTCTTCTCTCCGGAGTCGGTGCCGTCAACGGCCTCGTCTCCGGCTTCTTCGCGACCAACTATGTCGGCATCGACGCGATGAGCGCTGTCGGTCTTTACGCTCCTCTCAACATGCTGATCACCTCGGTCACCACCGTCCTGGTCGGCGGCTGCGCGATCCTCTGCGGCAAATACATGGGCCGCAACGAGCAGGATAAGATGCAGAACGTCTTCTCCCTGAACCTCGTG
>JAFPYK010000044.1 GCA_017412265.1 Lachnospiraceae bacterium | reverse complement strand
TGCGGGGAGCCCGGTTTCACCGACTGGGTGCCGGAGAAGCCGAGACGGGCCGAGGTGCCGGAAGGGACGGAGGAGATCGTGATCGGTGCGGAGGCACTGGCCGCGGCGGAGAGTCCTGAAGACGGGACACCGGCGATCCTTCCGGAGATCGAGAAGCTGCCGGACGAGACGCTCGCGAAGCTCAATGTGGGCGGCTATCCGGAGGGAGGCCTTCTGACGCTTGGGGCGATCGGCAACGCGGCTTCGAGTGTGGCTGGCGCCGCGGGAGAGACCTCGCGGGCCGCGGAGGAAGCCGGGGCTGGAACACTTGTGATGGCGGACGGACCGGCGGGACTCCGGCTGGCGAAGCAGTACTATGTCGATAAAAAGGGCGTCCATGCGATGGGGCAGACGATGCCGCAGGGAGTGCTGGATTTCCTGACGCCGATACAGGCATTTGCCCTGCGAAGCCTCACGCCGAAGCCGGGCAGAAAAACGCCGGTCTATGAGCAGTATGCGTCGGCGATTCCGATCGGGACCGCGATCGCGCAGAGCTTCTCGCCGGAGACGGCCGAGGCCTGCGGCGATATCGTGGGCGATGAGATGGAGCGCTTCGGGGTGCACCTGTGGCTTGCGCCGGCGCTTAACATCCACCGGAACGTGCTCTGCGGAAGGAATTTTGAGTATTATTCCGAGGATCCGCTCGTGAGCGGCCTGTGTGCCGCGGCGGTGACCGCGGGTGTGCAGAGCCATCCGGGCTGCGGCGTGACGGTCAAGCATTACGCCGCGAACAACCAGGAGTACCGCAGGTACACGTCGGACAGCCGCGTGAGTGAACGGGCGATGCGCGAGATCTACCTGAGGGGATTCGAGATCTGCATCCGAAACGCCCATCCGGTGAGTGTCATGACCTCTTACAACCTGTTAAACGGGACGCACACGTCGGAGCACGAAGGGCTGGGGAGAATCCTCCGGGAGGAATTTGGATTCGCCGGCATCGTGATGACCGACTGGCTGATGATGGGCACCAGTGCCGCCACGGAGAAGCATCCGGCGCCGGAGGCGTGGAGAATCGCCGCAGCCGGCGGACAGCTCGTGATGCCCGGCAGCAAGAGGGATGTGCAGAATCTCACGGAGGCATTAAAGAGCGGGAAGATCTCCCGGGAGCAGCTGGTGAGGAATGCTTCGGGGCTGATCGCCTGGGTGCGGGCGCTCACGGACGCACCGCTTACGGAGGCCGTGGACGAGCCTTCGGAGGAAATGTGAAAGGAACCACCTAAGGGAAGGAGATAGAATATGACCAATCAGGAGAAATGGAACGAGCTTTCTAAGAGATGCGATGTGATCGAGGCTTACGGCCGGTCGATCGGAAAGCTGCAGTTTGATATGGAGTGCACGGCCCCGGAGGAGGGCCTCGCGATGGCCGGAGAGGACATGGCCGTCCTCGGACAGCAGATCTTCGCCCTGTCGCATGATCCGGAGTATGAGAGGCTCATCTGCGAGCTGCATGAGGACGGCGAAGGCCTGACACCGGTGCAGAAGAAGGCCGTGGAGCACATGTACGACCGTTACCGCAAGACGAAGAATATCCCCGCGGAGCTGGATTATGAGATGAGCAAGGCGTCCAACCAGGCTTATATCGACTGGCTTGCGGCGAAGAAGGAGAACGACTTCTCCAAGTTCCGGGATTCCTTCGAGAAGCTCATCGGGCTGACGCAGAAGTGCATCGACCTGCGGGACGAGAAGAAGGCGACGTATTATGACACTGCTCTGGATGAGTACGAGAAGGGCGGCAGCATCGAGCAGCTGGACGCGTTCTTCGGGGCCATCAAGGATCGCGTGGTGCCGCTGGTGAAGAGAATCGCCGCGGAGGGCAAGCCGATCCGTGAGGACTTCATGCACCGCCCGGTGCCGGTGGAGCAGCAGGAGAAGGTCTCGCATTACATCCTGGAGAAGGAAGGGCTGAGAAAGAGCGCCCTGGTGCTGCAGACCACGGAGCATCCCTTCACGATGCATTTCGGCCCGGATGACGTCCG
>JAFPYK010000001.1 GCA_017412265.1 Lachnospiraceae bacterium | reverse complement strand
TTCAGCATGCCGTTATAGATCTTCCGGTTCTTATCCGCCTTGCGGCCCAGGTGCTTCTCTGCGTCCTCATATCCGGTCAGAATATAGAAGGACCAGGTGTCCAGGCCCCGGAAAGCCTTACCCATCTCCTGATATAAGGCAGGCATGGCCTCCTTCTCTTCCAGGCGCTCGCCGTACGGCGGATTGGTGATCACGAATCCGTATTTCTTCGTGCTGTGAAGATCCCGCACGTCTCTCACCTGCAGATGAATCAGGGACTCCACGCCGGCATTCCTTGCATTTTCCCTGGCGCCTTCAATCATCGCCGGATCCAGGTCATATCCCTGGATCTGGAGGGAGACATCTGTCTTCACGCCGGCTTCTGCCTCTTCTCTTGCCTGCTTCCACAGGGAAGCAGGAATCAGCGGCCAGGCCTCCGCCGCGAAGCTCCTCTTCGCTCCCGGGGCAATTCCCGCCCCGATCATCGCGGCCTCAATCGGGAATGTACCGCTTCCGCAGAACGGATCGACCAGGATCCGGTCGCTCTTCCACGGGGATAACAGGAGGATGGCCGCAGCCAGGGTCTCTGTCACCGGAGCTTTGCTGGTGAACTTCCGGTAGCCTCGCTTGTGAAGGGACTCACCGGACGTATCGATACCGATCGTCACGATATCTTTGATGATCGTCACGCGCAGCGCGTAAGAAGGGCCGTCCTCCGGGAACCGCTCCCTGTGATAGACCGACTTCATCCGCTCGACCATCGCCTTCTTCATGATCGACTGGATGTCCGAAGGACTGAAGAGCTTGCTTTTGATGGAATTGGCCTTCGCCACCCAGAATTTCGCGTGCTCCGGCAGAAATTCCTCCCACGGCACATTCTTGGTGCCCTGGAAGAGCTCTTCAAATGTCTCCGCCCGAAACCGCGCGACCTTGATCAGGACACGCTCCGTTGTCCGGAGAAATATATTCGCACGGCAGACCGCAGAGAGATCCCCGCAAAACGTGACCTTCCCGTCCTCGACTTCTGTGATCTCATATCCGAGATCCGCAATCTCCCGTTTCAGTACAGCCTCCATGCCGAAATGGCAGGGAGCAATCAGTTCCACATTCTTCATGAACAGCCTCATTTCTGTGATATTACGATGCCAGTGTAACAAATTCCGGCGTGTTCCACAAGCAAACCTTGCATTTTTGCCACTCAGACCGTATAATACTCACATCCTGATGATTTAACACATTAAACTAGTAATGGGGTGCAGTATGGACGGACAATCATTATTCTTAGTTTTGGCAGCTTTCGGAGCCTACCTGATCCTGATGATCGGAATCGGTGTTTATTTCTCGACCAGGACGCAGAACAGCTCCGAGTATTTCCTCGGCGGGCGCGGCCTCGGCGGCTGGGTAGCCGCTCTCTCGGCCCAGGCATCGGACATGAGCGGCTGGCTGCTGATGGGACTTCCCGGAGCCATCTATATCAGCGGAACCGGCCAGATCTGGATTGCTGTCGGCCTGCTGATCGGAACGGCTCTCAACTGGATCTTTATCGCCTCCAGGCTCCGCAGGTACACGATCCGCGCGAACAACTCCGTGACCCTGCCGCAGTATTTCAAGAACCGTTTTCACGATGACTCCAACAGCCTGCTGGCCATTTCATCGGTCATCATCGTGATCTTCTTCCTCGTGTATACGGCTTCCTCTCTTGCCGCGGGCGGCAAACTCTTCTACACCATCTTCGGTATCGATTACCGGGTAGCGCTCAGCATCGGTATGGCGGTGATCCTGCTCTACACGGTCCTGGGCGGTTTCCTCGCAGTCTGCGTCACGGACTTCATCCAGGGAACACTGATGCTGATCGGCCTGATGGTCGTCCCGATCCTCGCATGGACATTTATCTCCGGTGGACTCGGCGGAAAGCTTGCCGAGAGCGGCGTCAATGCGCAGGCCTTCCTCTCACCCTTTATGAATGACGGGAAGCCGCTCTCCTTCATCGGAATTCTCTCTCAGCTCGCCTGGGGCCTCGGCTACTGCGGCATGCCGCACATCCTGATCCGGTTTATGGCCGTGAAGAACGAAAAAGAGCTGAATTCCGCGAAAAGCATCGGTATCATCTGGTGTACGATCTCCCTGGGATTTGCCTGCTTCATCGGAGTTCTCGGAAGAGCCTACCTGATGCCGACCATCCTCGGAGCTACCGGCGCGGCCTCCTCGGAAAATGTATTCATCGAGATGATCCTGAAGCTCTTCACCACGGATATTTACCTGCCGTTCATCGGAGGCCTCTTCCTCTGCGGCATCCTGGCGGCCATCATGTCGACGGCCGACTCTCAGCTCTTGGTTACGGCTTCTGCGATCGCCGAGGATTTCTACAAAGGCGTGATCCGCAGAAACAAGGATGAGGACGACCGTAAAGTCCTGCGCATCAGCAAGATCACGGTTTTTGTCGTCGCGGTGCTTGCATATCTGATTGCGCTCAATCCCGAGAGTTCCGTCATGGCGCTGGTGTCTGACGCGTGGGCCGGCTTCGGCTCGGCCTTCGGCCCGGTCGTGCTGCTCTCCCTCTACTGGAAGCGTGCGAACCTGCCCGGAGCAGCTGCCTGCATGGCCGGCGGAGCGCTGACGGTCATCCTCTGGGACTATATCCCCCTGGCGGGCGGACAGACTCTTTCGAATTCCACCGGTATCTATTCTCTTCTGGTCGGATTCTTCGTCGGCCTGGTGCTGATGGTCGTTGTATCTCTGATGACGAAAGCCCCGGATGCTTCCATCGTCCGTGAATTTGAAGAAGCGGTAGAGAATAAAGCAGAATAATCAAGAATTCAACACAGAAAAGAAGCCCTTCGGAGTGCATCCGAAGGGCTTCTGCTGTTATCAGATTATTTGGTGCCGTAGATACGGTCACCGGCATCGCCGAGGCCGGGAAGAATGTAAGCATTCTCGTTGAGCTGGCGGTCCAGGGCTCCGATGTAGATGTCTACGTCCGGATGTTCTTTCTGCAGGAATTCCACGCCTTCCGGTGCGGCAATCAGGCAGAGGAAGCGGATCTTGCCGATCCCTCTCTTCTTCAGCTGGTTGATGGCTGCGGCTGCGGAACCACCGGTGGCAAGCATCGGGTCAACGACGAAGACATCTCTCTCCGAGATATCCTTCGGAAGCTTGCAGAAATACTCGACCGGCTCATGTGTCCTCGGATCACGGTACATGCCGATATGTCCGACCTTTGCGCTGGGAATCA
>JAFPYK010000004.1 GCA_017412265.1 Lachnospiraceae bacterium | reverse complement strand
GATCTCGGCCTCGCCGATCTCCCGGCCGTCATAGCGGTTGGCTTCGCGGATCATTTCCGCCAGGATCACCGCGGAGGCGAAATTCACCGGCAGGATGTCGGTGCCGTTGATGATGGCCACGCTGGGATTGAGCGCGTTCTCTTCCTTCTTCGGCGGGATCAGATGGATGCGGATCGCGCCGGGGCCGTCCGGGTTGAGCGTCGTGTGCAGGACCTCGTTGAAGGTACTGTCCATGTATGCGGTGATGTTCCGGACGGGTTTCGTGTTTCTGAATAACTTCGGTAAGACAATCATGGTTACCTCCATTCTGAAGTGTGCCGGAGGGAATGCGGGAGAGGGCGGGCCGTCCGGGCCGGGCGATCTCGCGATTCTTCTTCGGGCAGACAAGGCTTCAGAGATGATGTCTTGTGATATCATACATTATACTGTTTTTGCGGGGATGTGTCTATCAATTGTGAGAAGGAAAGAAGAGGGCATTTGCATTTTATGCACAATATGGTATAATATTCTTACATTGAAGTACGGTTTTTCAACATCATATAGAGGAGGATTAGATCATGGCTTGCAATAAGATCATCACTATCAGCCGTCAGTACGGAAGCGGGGGCCGGGAGGTCGGAGAGCTTCTCTCGAAGATGCTCAACATCCCGTATTATGATAATGCCCTGATTACGCGGGCGGCCAAGGAGAGCGGATTTGCCGAGGCGGCCTTTGAGAAGGCGGAGGAGAAGGCGACGAACAGCCTGCTTTATTCAATTGCCATGGGTATGAACGCTTACGGCAACCAGGAGTACGGATTTGCGCATCTGTCTCTGGACGACCGGATCTATCTGGCGCAGTCGGAGATCATCCGCACTGTCGCGGACGAGGGGCCCTGCGTGATTATCGGGCGCTGCGCGGATTATGTGCTCAAGGAGAGGGACGACGTGCTGCATTTCTTCATCTGGGCGGATCTGGAGAAGAGAATCCAGCGTGCGGTGGAGCTCTATAACATGTCTCCGAGCAAGGCAGAGGAGAACGTGCTCAAGATTGACAAACGGCGGGCGAATTATTACAATTACCATGCCAACGGCAAATGGGGCGCGGCATCCAACTACCATCTCTCGGTGAGAAGCGATGAGCTCGGCATCGAGAAGACGGCGGAACTGCTCAAGAAGTTCATCGAGCTGTCCTGCGCTGAGTAAGAGCCGTCCGGCAATGGCGGAATGTCAGTTTTCGGAGGTTTTATGAAACGGTTGTTTATGATTCTGGTCATCCTTGTGATGGCCTTTTTTTGCGGGGCCTGCGGGGCGAAGAAGGAGCAGCAGGCCGTGACAGAGGGCAGTGAGAGTGAGAGTGTGACGGAGTCCGAGGAGAGCCGCGAAGAGACGTCGTCCCGGGCGGATGACGCGGAGGCAATCCCGGGCTACTACCGGATGGTGGAGCTGAGGCGGGGCGATGAGATCGCCGCGGACCGTGCCTACATCGAGGAGGAGCTTGAGCCGGAGTACGGGCTTTACTATCTGGAGGTCGCGGAGGATGGCAATGCGGTGCTGCAGGTTGCCGGGGTGAAGCTCTCGCTCACCTGTGATTTTGAGGAGAAGGTGCTGCGCGCGGGCGCGGAGATCGGGACGCAGTATGTGTATGCATTCTCGGTGGAGCCGGACCAGATCTTGCTGGAGAGCACGAAGGAGAATGTGAAGAGTGTCTCGGTCTTCGAGCGGGCGGAGAAGCCGGAGGAGACGTCCACGGAGGCGCCGGAGCATGAGGCGGAGGAGTTCCTCGGCAAATATGTGCTGGAGGGACATGAGAAGGAGATCAAGGGCGAGGTGCGAGAGGAAAACGGGGTCCTCTTCCTTGATATGACGTATCAGGGAGAGCATAAGTACTACAGCATCGATACCGGGAAAATGCTCGCCTATGTGTACGATCCGGAGGCGCAGAAGAGCGAGGAGAGCCCTGCGTTCCAGGTAAGCCTTGCGGAGAATCAGATGATATTCGCGGGCCTCAACGGGATTCGGCTCGTATTTGTGCGAAGATGAGGAGACCGGGAGGCAAATCTTATCATTCTTAAGTATGAGATGAAGAATCTTAACCGGGCACTTTAGATAATCACAGTGACAAAGTGAATTTGCTTTATCATGGAAAAAAGGATATTTGCTTCTTGTACTCCCGGACCTTTTCTCATATAATGAATACTGTGTTTTTGCTTAATTTTGTTAAGGCAAAGGAAGGAATACTTGCGAAATTAAGCCTGGCATCAGTAAGAAAAGAAAATGTGAGGGGAATCGCATTTTCGGAAAGAGGGTTTGTTATGGGATATGTAGATGAAGTATATGAGAAGGTTGTAGCCAAGAATCCGGCAGAACCTGAGTTCCATCAGGCCGTGAAGGAGGTCCTGGATTCTCTTCGCCCCGTGGTGGAAGCGAATGAGGAGAAGTATCGCAAGGAAGCCATCCTGGAGCGTCTGGTTGAGCCTGACCGCCAGGTGATCTTCCGTGTTCCGTGGGTCGATGACAAGGGACAGATGCAGGTTAACCGCGGTTTCCGCGTACAGTTCAACAACGCGATCGGACCGTACAAGGGCGGCCTTCGTCTGCATCCTTCCGTGAACCTCGGCATCATCAAGTTCCTGGGCTTTGAGCAGGTCTTCAAGAACTCCCTGACCAGCCTGCCGATCGGCGGCGGCAAGGGCGGCTCGGACTTCGACCCGAAGGGCAAGTCGGACCGTGAAGTGATGGCTTTCTGCCAGAGCTTTATGACGGAGCTTTACAAATATGTGGGCAAGGATACGGATGTTCCGGCCGGCGACATCGGCACGGGCGCTCGTGAGATCGGCTATCTCTACGGCCAGTATAAGAGAATCACCGGCCTGTACGAGGGCGTTCTGACCGGTAAGGGCTTAGCTTACGGCGGATCGCTGGCGCGTACCGAGGCAACCGGATACGGCCTGCTGTATTTCACCAAGGAGATGCTGGCCTGCAACGGTATCGACATCGCGGGCAAGACCGTGGTCGTCTCCGGCGCCGGCAACGTGGCAACCTACGCGATCCAGAAGGCTCAGCAGATGGGCGCGAAGGTGGTTACCTGCTCGGATTCCACCGGCTGGGTCTATGATCCGGACGGGATAGACGTGGATGCACTGATCGAGATCAAGCAGGTCCATCGCGCACGCCTGACCGAGTATAAGAAGTATCGCCCGAACAGTGAGTATCATGACGGCAAGGGTGTCTGGACGGTCAAGTGCGACATCGCTCTTCCTTGCGCGACGCAGAACGAGCTGAACCTGGATGACGCGAAGGCTCTGGTAGCCAACGGCGTGATCGCGGTGGCAGAGGGCGCGAATATGCCTACCACTCTGGAGGCGACGCAGTATCTGCAGGCGAACAAGGTTCTGTTCGCACCCGGCAAGGCGAGCAACGCCGGCGGCGTGGCTACCTCCGCTCTGGAGATGTCCCAGAACAGTGAGAGACTGTCCTGGTCCTTCGAGGAGGTCGACGCGAAGCTCCATGACATTATGGTCAACATCTTCCACAATCTGGACAACGCGGCGAAGAAGTACGGCTTCGAGGGCAACTATGTGGTCGGCGCGAACATCGCGGGCTTCGAGAAGGTTGTCGACGCGATGCTGGCACAGGGTGTCTGATAAGACGGACCTGTCACAGGTGAGATGACACACAGATGAGATGATGAACGGCTGTGAACCGCTATAGGGCGGTATCACAGCCGTTTCTGAGTCTGCAGCCGTAAGATCGTCAGATATAAAAAAGGCATCCTGCCTTCGCGGACTGCGCGGGGCAGGATGCCTTGTCTTATGTCGGAGTTTAATTGCCGCTGTTGTCGTTCGGAGCTTCGGTGGTGACCTCTTCGGACGTGATCTCCTCGGTGGTGATCTCCTCCGGAGGTACCCAGCCGGGCACGTGGACGTTGCAGGGCTTGCGCTTCATGGAGCGCAGGGTGTAAGGCGTATCCTCGGTGTAGGAGTCTTCATCCTTGTCGAGGACAGTGACCGTCTTCGTCTCCGGGCAGAGGTCGGTGGCCAGCATGCCGGTCTCCGAGCAGATCGTCAG
>JAFPYK010000043.1 GCA_017412265.1 Lachnospiraceae bacterium | reverse complement strand
CTGGCGCCCTGGCAAAGCCCCGGAACGCTTCGCCTTAAACGACGAAGACGCGATGTAACACTTGAACGGACATAACAAGGAGCCATTCCCGGAATCCCCAGAGAATGGCTCCTTTTTGATTGCTTTGATTCGTTATCTCTCGCCGCGGGCATCCGCAGACGGTCACGCCTTCCGGATCACATACGCGTCCACGATCTCGCCGATGTACATCGTGTGCGCATCCCGGTACGCCTTTCCGGTGCTCTCATCCACCTTCTCCGGATAGATCACCCTGACGATCTCCTCCGGCAGCTCGGAAAGCTCCTGCTTCTGAGCATAGACCACCTTGCACTCGATCGTCAGCGGATACTCCGCGATACCGGGGACATTCACCTTATTGCCGGGCACCAACGTAAGCCCCGCAGCCTCCTCTTTATCGACATCCCTGCCGGACTGCCGGCCGCAGACCTGGTTGATCACCGGGTCCGGATCGCCCAGAGGCACACTGATGACGAACTCGCCCGACGCATCGAGCAATTCCTTCGTAAACCGGCTCTGCCTCACATATACCGTGAACGCCGCCGATCTCCACACGGTGCCGATCGCGCCCCATCCGATCACCATCGAGTTGAATTTCTCTCCCTGCGTATTGAGCAGGATCCCTGCAGGGAGCGCCTCCATCACGCGCTTCGCGGCGTCACCCAGGGCCACCTTTTCCTTCACAAATGTCCTCTCGCTCATCTTTCGGTCCTCCTTTCATACCATGACCAGTGCCTCACAGCACGAACTCCATCATCGTCTCCTTCACCTTCATACCCATCTTCTCGTAGAACGCCCGCGCGCTGTCATTGCCTTCCCAGACCGCCAGCGTCACCTCATAACAGCCTCGCCTCCTGGCCTCCTCCTTGACATATTCAAAGAGCGCCTGCCCCACGTGCTGCCCGCGCGCACTCTCGTCCACGCACAGGTCATCGATATAAATGGACTCAAAAGGCACCATATTGTTCGAAAACGGCTGGCTTCTCAGCACGCAGAACGCATAGCCGATCACCGCGTCCTCCTCGTCGGCCGCCACAAACACCGGCGTCCGTTCGTCGGCAAATTTCGCCGCAAGCTCCTCCCGCGTGTACTTCGTCGTCCCCGGGATAAAGATATCCGGCCGGAGCTTCGCGTGAATCTCCAGCACCTCCGACAGAAGCTCCAGCACCCGCGGAATGTCCTTCTCCTCCGCTCTGCGGATCCTCATCTCACATCCATCCTTTCTCTGCCCCCGCAGATATCATCTCAACCGCCGAAGCCTCTCAGCCAGCGTCTCCGGCAGCTGGCCCGCCGCGTCCATCTCAGCCAGCATATCTTTAAGCGGCTGCGGCATCGCGCGGAGCACGTCATCGTCCGCGTCCATCAGCTCCTCCCAGAGCATCGACGGATCAAACGCCTCGTCGTCCGCGCCTCCTCCCATCACAAAGTCCAGGAAATCCTCCTCCGTGTCGTAGAGCTCGTCCGTCGGCTCATTCTGCACCAGCCGGATATTCGTCCGCTCGCAGAAGTTCTTCAGGAGCGCATAGCACCGCTCATCCCCGCACTTGATCTTGTAGGGCGCCGCCGCCCGGCTGCGGATCAGGTCCGCCAGCTGTTCCAGCATCGCCGCGTCCGCACCGTCCGAGATCACCGGATCCTCCAGAAGCCCCTCATCCTCGTCCAGGATCATCAGCGCCAGCGGAAGATGCCCGGCACTCTCGCCCTCCCCCGCCACAGGCATCATAAGGTAGAACGTGCCGCACTGCCAGACCCCGATCTTCTTCATCCGCCGGATGCGCATCGCGCTCATATCATTTTCAAAAGGCGTAACCGCATACGGCCGCCGCCCGGACGGAAGCTTCGCAGATGACCGCTCCCAGGCCTCGCCCGCGCGGGTGTATGCCACGACCTCCCGGGTATTCTCCGTGACCTCCACAAGCCCGAGCTCCTCCGGCTCCTTCTCTTTCAGAAGCCCGCAGATCTCAAGCCCCAGGGCAAGCGCTTCGCCCATCCGCTCCATGTCCGTCTCATCCAGCCGGTCCACCGGCTCACGTCCCTCGCGAAACCTCTGGAAGCACGGGAACCGCCCGTTCCTCGGGATGCTCCTCCCCAGCTTCTTCGCGGCCGCTCTCGCCGCCTTCCGCTCCGCATCCTCCGCATCCTTAGACTTCGGAAACGCGCACTGGATGCAGTCCAGCGAAGTCACAATCTCATGATACTCCATCTGGTACATATCCGGCCGGTAGCGAGTCATCGCGACGTACGACGCATACCCCCTCTCGCCCACATAGATATTCAGCGCGGTCATTGTGCCCATCCGCCCGGTCACCGAACAATAGCCGGTCTCACCGTCAGCGAAACGGACCGCGAACACCTCCTGCTCCGTGAGAATCTCCCACGGCTTCATCTCCGCGAAATCCAGTGCAAGCTCATACAATCTCAGCTCATCCATCCTGACAATCACCCCCATCCGGCCTTCTCGCGCCGGCTCACATCTCCTTGCGAAACGTAACTACAAATGCTCCGCGCACCTGCGACGAAGTCGCCATGTAATCATAAGTCACCAGTTCCCAGCCCTCACAGGCTCTCTCGTTGAGCAGATCATCCAGCAGCCGGATATCGCTCTCATTTGCCTTGTCCGAAAACCACTTTGTCCCAACCTTTAAGATCTCAGTCTTGTACGTGTACATTACCGTCTCTCCTTGTAAATGAATCGATTGGATTCCGAATTCTTTCCTCTATGGATTCGTGCTTATATCATACCACCAGACAGGCGCTCAGGTCAAACAGTGCGGAGGCAGCGGCTTCATACAAATGGGACGAGCCCGGAGCAAACCTCACAAACGTACTCCAGGCGCAAAAACCTCGGCTGATCTATAGTGTACTATATTTCAGCCGAGGTTTTTCACTGGACACTCACAGGTTATCCCCCATGACCCAGGCTCATGAATCGGCACCGCGATCGGATGTGCGGCGAAAAAAGCCTTCCCCTGAAACGACGACAGCCGGCGCCCCCCACGGGGCGCCGGCGG
>JAFPYK010000042.1 GCA_017412265.1 Lachnospiraceae bacterium | reverse complement strand
CGCGGCCGAGCTCCTGGGTCAGCGAGCGGGAGACCCGGTAGGTCTTGTTAATCACCTCGGACATGTGGACCGGGATGCGGATCGTGCGGGACCGGTCAGCGATGGCTCTCGTGATGGCCTGGCGGATCCACCAGGTGGCGTAGGTGCTGAACTTGTAGCCCTTGCGATAGTCAAACTTATCTACGGCCTTGATCAGGCCCAGGTTGCCCTCCTGAATCAGGTCCAGGAAGGAGAGGCCGCGCCCGACATAGCGCTTGGCGATGCTGACCACTAGCCGCAGGTTGGATTCTGTCAGCTTCTTCTTGGCCCTGGTGCTGCCTTCCTCGATCTGCTTCGCCAGCTCGATCTCTTCATCCATCGTCAGCAGGGGATAGCTGCCGATCTCCTTCAGATACATCTTCACCGGATCGTCCGAGAGAGCCAGGTCCAGCTCTTCCTCGTCGACGACGTCGTCGGCAGGCTCCGGAAGCAGGTCGTCATCCCCGTCGGGGCCCTTCTCCAGAGAAAGGTCCAGGACGATCACCCCCGCCTTCTCCAGAAGGTCATATAATCTCTCCACGTCTGAAGCACTCAGAGCGGAGGTGTTCAGAATCTCATTGATCTGTGTCAGCTCGAGAACGCCGCCGTTCTTCTGGCCGAAGGCGATCAGTTCCTTAATCTTCGTGTCATTCACTCTCGATTTACTCCTTTTCAACATCAACGGGCAAGATTATATCACAGGCAGAGGGGCAGGGCAAGCACTTTTCTTGACATTTTATAAAGACAGAATTATACTGAAAAGGATTGATTTTTCGGGCATTTCTGCCCCTTATCGGAGGAATGATTATGGCTAATTCTACCACGAATCCGGATTTCGAGATTCCGACCAATCCGGACAGCAGAGTAAAGAAGGTTATCGGTGTTGTCAGCGGCAAGGGAGGTGTCGGCAAGTCATTTGTCACCTCGTATCTGTCCGTGCTGATGAGCCGGAAGGGATACAGAGCCGCGATTCTCGACGCGGATATCACGGGTCCTTCGATTCCGAAGGCGTTTGGCGTGCATGAGCATCTGCGCGCGGATGAGGTCGGGATCTTCCCGGCGGAGAGCGCAGGCGGTGTGAAGATGGTTTCGGCCAACCTGCTTCTGGACGCAGAGGATATGCCGATCGTCTGGAGAGGCGTGATGATCGCCAACGCGGTCAAGGAATTCTGGAGCGGTGTGCGCTGGGGCGATGTGGATTATATGTTTGTGGATATGCCTCCCGGGACCGGGGACGTGCCGCTGACGGCGTTCCAGTCTCTCCCGATGGACGGTATCCTGGTGGTGACGTCTCCTCAGGAGCTGGTTTCGCTGATCGTCACCAAGGCCGTGAAGATGGCTGAACTGATGAAGGTTCCGGTCATCGGCCTGATCGAGAACTACAGCTACGTGCAGTGTCCGGACTGCGGCAAGAAGATCATGGTCTTCGGAGAGAGCCATGTGGACGAGGTCGCTGCGAAGTTCGGGCTTCCGGTGCTTGGCAAGATGCCGCTGGATCCGAAGATTGCGGCCGCGGTGGACGCGGAAGGCATCGAGACCATCTATGTCGACTGGCTGGACGGCGCCGCGGATGCGGTGGAGACATTTGAGAGGCCGGTGGAAGAGAAGCAGGGCGAGATCGTGGCGATCGCCGTGGACGAGGACGGCAAGGTCTTCCAGCATTTCGGGAAAACGCCGAGCTTCGCGCTGTACAACGTCAAGGACGGCCAGCTGATGTCCAAGGAGATGCTGGATCCGGAGGGGGCCGGCCATGAAGGCCTGGTGGACGTGCTCGCGGCAAAGGGCGTGGACGTCCTGATCTGCGGAGGCATGGGCCCCGGCGCTTACAATGCGCTGAGAAGTGCGGGCATCGAGGCGGTCATCGGAGCGAAGGGCAGCGCGGACGTCGCGATCGCACTGTACCTGCAGGGCCTCTTAAAGAGCAGCGGGGAACCGAACTGTGACCATCATGACCATGAGCACGGCGAGGGAGAAGAGTGCTGCCACGGCGAAGGCGAGGGCGGCTGCTGCGGAAATTAAGGAATCCGCAAGATTTTTATCAGGAAGTTCGACAGAGACGGACGCATTCATAATTGAATGTGTCCGTTTTTTGTGCTAGAATATAACCGTATATGACTATTTACAGGATAAGGAGACATTCCGATGCTCAATGAAGAAAAGATCCGGCTGATGACGAAGCTTTCGGTCTATGAAGAACGCGAAGGCAAGAATGATATCCGGCTGAGCAATTACTACCGCAGCGATTATGTGCGCTATCAGGTCCTGAAGACGGTCCTGTGCGGTACGATTGCTTTCCTGATCGTTGTCGCCCTGGTCGTCCTGTATAACACGGAGTTTCTGATCCAGAATGCTCTGGTGCTGGATTATAAGAATATCATCACTTACGGCCTGACGATCTACGGACTGGTGATGGTGATCTATATCTTATTTACGATTCTGCTCTCTTCGATCCGGTTCCGCAAGTCCAGGAAGAGGCTGGGCGTCTACTTCCGGGGGCTGAAGCAGGTGGAGGAGATCTGCCGCGAGGAAGAAGCCAAGACAGCGCAGCAGAAGGAACCCGAAGATACGGATGAGGAAGAGTGGGAGGACTGAGATGGCAACGATTTATCTGATTCGCGACAAGATTCGCAAGTTTTTCTCTTATTACGGGCGCTTTTTTATTCCCGCAGTGAAGTTTTTCACCTGCCTGCTGATCTTTACGGAGATGGGGAAGCACATCGGCTTCTATGAGAAGCTGGCCAACCCGGTGGTGTCCGTGGCCGTCTCCCTGATCGGTATGGTGGTGCCTTCGTCGGTGCTGGTGCTGATCGCGGCGGTGATGGTCCTGCTGCACCTGTATCAGGCGTCGGTGGTCCTGATGGCCATCGTCCTGATCGTTTTCCTGCTGCTGTATCTGCTGCTCGGGCGGTTCGACCCGGATCACGGATTCGTCGTGCTGCTCATGCCGATCCTGCTCATTTTCCGCGTCCCTTATCTGATGCCCCTGTTTCTCGGCATCTTCGAGGGACCGATCACGATCATCCCGATGACCTGCGGCACGATCGTCTATTATGTGCTGGAGGTGATCCGCACGGCGACGGGCGCGTCTTCCGGGTTCAATGTGGAGGAAGCTCTGGTGCTGGTCAACTCGGTGCTGGACAGCATCCTGGCGAACAAGATCATGTTCGCGGTGGCTATCGTCCTTGCGGTGACCCTGACGGTGGTCTGGTTCGTGCGGCGGCTGAAGGTGAAGTATTCCTTTGAGATCTCGGTGGCTGCGGGCACGCTGGTGTGCCTGGTCGGCTTCCTGATCGTCAATATGCTGATCCCCGGCGCGGTTTCCGTGGGCAATATGATCCTGATGACTCTGGTATCGGGCCTCATCGCGTTCCTCTCGCAGTTCTTCAACCTGACCCTGGATTATTCCAGGACGGAGAACGCGCGTTTCGAGGACGAGAATTATTATTACTATGTCACCGCGGTTCCGAAGATCTTCGTGTCCGAGCCGAAGAAGGAGGTTAAGCTCTTCGGCAAGAAGAAGGATGAGAAGGCGGAAGAGGAAGAGGAAGAAAAGGACGGAGAGAACGAGGACCTGGAAGAGATCCTGGACGAGGAAGAAGAGTTCCTGCGTGATTTCTCTGAGAGAAAAGAAGATTATTGATCATCCCGGACAGGGATCTGACAGTGAAGAAAGGAGGAGAAGATGGCCGATATTATCAGCAGAGTTAAGATCGTCCTGGAGAGCCTGATCACACAGGATTTCCGGATTCTTGATATCGTTGAGATCCTGATCATCGCGTTCGTTGTCTACCATCTGATCCTCTGGGTCAGAAGGACACAGGCCTGGCTTCTTGTGCGGGGCATCGTGCTGATCCTGATCTTTATGCTGGTCGCGGAGATCCTGCAGTTTAAGGCGATTCTCTGGATCTTCAATAAGCTGATCAACATCCTGGCGATCGCGATCGTCGTGATCTTCCAGCCGGAGCTTCGGCG
>JAFPYK010000041.1 GCA_017412265.1 Lachnospiraceae bacterium | reverse complement strand
GTAACCGAAGGGCCGCAGCTGACATTGGTCACCGTGACACCGACACCGAAGCTCTCCAGTGTGGACTGAAGCTTGCGTGCGGTTTCCTCGAGCTCGCGGTTGGACGTTCCGCCTCCGCCTCCCTTCGGCCGACTAAGCAGCGATACCGGCGGGAATTTGTACTCGATCTTCGGCTGTTCTTCGATCGTCTGGTCGATGGACTTCGTCAGGTCAAGGATCTCATCCTTGCTGCTCTCGCGGTGCTCCTTCGGGATCTCGACGCCCTCGCGAAGGACCGGCGTCGGCGTCTCCTCCGGAAGCTTCTGCTCGTAGGGATAAGAACCGGCCTGGCCGCCCTCACGTGCAGAATCCCTGCGGTCGCGCGGCTTGAACTCGCGCATGTTTGTATCCTTCGGCGAGACAGGCGCCTCAGAAACCGGCTTCATGTTCTCCTTCTCCGGGAAGAACGCTTCATCCTCCTTCGTCAGGAAGCTGTCCTCCGGAGAGGCAGCATCCGCGGGATCCGGACGGCTGGCATTATGGATGCGGATCTCCGGATTATCCCGGCGCACATCCTCCTCCGAACCGCTCTCCTTCTCGGAAGGCTTGTCTGCAAACGGAATCAGGCCGGAAGGAAGGATCCCCTCCAGACCGGACTTCTTGCGCTTCGGATACTCCTGGATCTTCTCCGTGTGCTTCTGCTCCTCCTTCTCCTCCGGAGTCTTCTCAGGCTCCACCGGATAGGTATACAGGCGCTGCCTGCGCTCATTTAACTCATTCTCCTGCTGCTGGCGCTTCGCCTCGCGCTTCTGTTCCCTGCGGACTTCCCGCTCTTCCGCCGCAAATTCACGGCGTGCCTTCTGTGTCTCGGACAGGTCCTGAACCGCTTCGGCACTGCGCTCTTTCAGCCAGGTGAAAAACTTCTTGCCGGTTAAGAGCGTCAGGCAGATCAGAAGCAGGGTAATCAGGATCAGGTACGCTCCGATATTGCCCACAAGGCCCTTGAGATTCTGGCCGATCAGGGCTCCGATATAACCGCCGCCGCGGTGAGACTGCGAAGACAGCTGATAGTAATCCGCGAGCTTCTCGCCGGATTCCTTCGAGATCAGGCTGCAGAGGCCAGTCAGGAGAAGCAGGATGCCTCCGATGCACAGATTGTGCGTGACCGCCCGCCGGTTGCTCTTGTTCGCGATGCCGAAAGCCACCATGAAGAAGAACACATAAGGCAGGACGTAGGCGACGACGCCGAAGAGCCCGAAGAGGACACTTCCGAGCATCCGGCCAAATGTGCCGGCCAGGTTGAAATTGCTGAGAATCATCAGGATCGTAACCGCAAGCGATACGATCAGCCAGATCTCATCCTTCACACCGTTATTCTCCGGCTCCGGTGTACGGCTTCTCGTGCCGGACGTCCTGCGCGGAGCGGAAGAAGTACCGGACGAACGCCTCGCCGTACTCTTCCCGCCGGAAGCAGGCTTCTTCGCCGTGCTTTTGCCGGACCTGCCGGAATTCGTAGTTTTTTTCTGTGCCACAATCATACCTCCCCAAACATAGCGTCAGCGGATGATGCCGGCGACGACCAGCGCCGCACCGCTCACCAGGCTGTAAATAGCAAATCCCCGCAGAGGATGCTTCAGCATCCATCGCAGGACCGGACGAATCAAGAGAATCGATACCGCAAAACTGACAAAGAAACCGATGCCGCACTGAAGGGCTTCGGCGGATGTCACCACGGCACTGCCGTAACGGATCCACTGAAGAACCAGCGCACCGGTGGATGCGGCAATCATCGAAAGAAACGAGAACTTGATCGCGAAGCCGCGCTCGAATCCGCACTTCAGGCCCAGATACAGGGTCAGGGCGAATCTGGAGACACCGGGTATAACGGAGATTCCCTGGGCCGTGCCGATCACAGCCGCGTCCAGAATCTCTGCCTCGCCGATCCTCTTCATCCCGTAATTGAGATCGTCGCACAGATAAAGCACCACGGCACATGCGATCATGCCCGCACCGATCACGCCGAAGGACGAGATCAGGACCTCCTCCAGGCCGGACAGGATCAGGCCGACCAGGACGCTCATCAGGCCCGAAACCGCAAGAAGAAGCCAGAGCTTCCTGCCGGTCGTGAAGATCATCTGATGATACCTGCGCGCTTTCTCCCTGCCTCGGAACAGATTCCCGATAAATGTCACCAAGTTGTATAAGCCGTCAAACACAATGCCGGTGCCGTCGACGATCAGGCGCAGCGTATCCTTGTAAAATGCCGCGGCAACCGCCAGGACCACACCGAAATGAAGGACAATGTCCAGATAAAGCGGATTGGAGAACTCCAGTCCGATGATCTGGCGGAGGACTTCGTTATGGCCGGAGGCACTGACCGGCAGAAACGCCGTAATGCCCTGCAAGAGCGCCATAAGAATCACTTTCCACAATTGTTCCATGCTTCCATCGCTTTCTATCATAATCGCGGCAAGCCAAGGTCGGATCGCCGCATAGTCATAAAATCCAACATGCTAAGTATAACAAAAACAGATGTTCGAATCAAGTCCCATCCCCTCCGGCAAGTCTCCTTGACATTTGAAATACCGTTGAATAAAATATGTTTGTATGCGGGTATGGCGGAATTGGCAGACGCGCCAGATTTAGGTTCTGGTGGGAGACCGTGCAGGTTCAAGTCCTGTTACCCGCATTCTTGCTGTGAAGAACACAGCGGAAGGAGGAAGAATCATGATTTTCTTTTACAAGACGTATCGATACTCCGTAGGTGCGACGGTGCTGTCTGCCGTTTCGAGCGCACTGTCCGTCATGATGATCATCGGCGGAATCGCCTGCTTCGGCAGTGACCAGATCGTTGTCGGTATCCTGTTGATCGCGGCGGGAGCCGCCTGCTTCTGGTTCTTATCCAGGAAGCTTCCGGACAAGGTGCAGTCAAGTCCGGTGTGAAGAACATCCACACCAAGCCGAACTACGCCTTCCTCTTCTGCCAGGAACATCCGGAATACTACGAGCAGCTTGCCGCAGAGATTCCGAAGTTCGGCGAGAAGTATATGCGCGACCCTGCAACCGGCAAGGTTGTGAAGAGAAAGAAAGTGAAATGAGAAACAGCCTCCTTGGGGAGGCTGTTTTTGCAATAAATCGTTCCATTCTCTTGCATTTCCGCCTAAAATGGACGTAGCAGTCATAAACTGTCACGTCCATTTTACTTCAATATCTAGAACACCCCGAGTATTATTCATAGACGATATT
>JAFPYK010000040.1 GCA_017412265.1 Lachnospiraceae bacterium | reverse complement strand
TCTGTGGGCTGGGACCGGATGCACCAGACACCCACGGTCGGCGTGGGAGCCTCCGGCGCGATCTTCGCGGTGGTGGGGGCCATGATCTATGTGCTGATCGTGCACAAGGGCCGGCTGGAGGATCTGAGCCTGTCGCGTATGCTTTTGTTCGTGGCACTGAGCATTTACAGCGGATTTACCAACCCGGGCGTGGATAATATCGCACATATCGGGGGATTTCTGTTAGGATTTTTGCTCGGAGTGCTTTTCTATCGGCGAAAAAAGTAGTATTCTAATACAGAATGGTGTCTGAGGAGGGGAACTTCCGAGGACTATGCAGAGGCGCCGGGGGCGCCTCCCTACATTGGAAACATGGAGGACTTAAGATGTCGGATTGTATTTTTTGCAAGATTGCCGCGGGGGAGATTCCTTCGGTTACGTTATACGAGGATGAAGATTTTCGCGTGATTTTTGACATTGCGCCTGCGAGCAAGGGCCATGCGGTCCTGCTGCCGAAGGCTCATGCCGCGAATCTGTTCGAGCTTCCCGAGGAGACAGCCGCGAAGGCGATCCTGGTTGCGAAGAAGGTGGGAGCCGCAATGATGGAAGTCTTCGGGTGCGACGGACTGAATGTTCTCCAGAATAACGGCGAGGCGGCCGGCCAGACGGTGTTCCATTATCACATGCACCTGATTCCGCGGTATGCGGGCGACGGTGTGGGGATTTCCTGGAAGACGGGGAGTGCCGATATGGACGCGCTGAAGGTGAAGGCGGCCGAGGTCGGAGAGTTGATTAAGAAAGCAGAGAGGAAGTAATTCACGATGGCGGATACTACAAACCGAAGAAGAGAACCGGAGAGATCAAGGGTGTCTTCCGAGCGGCAGAGACCGTCCTCCGGGCGGCCGGGCCAGAGCTCCTCGAGGAGTTCTTCCAGAAGCACCTCCGGGAGCACTTCAAGAAGTGCGTCCGGAAGCGCCTCGAGACAGGGCCGCAGCACGAAGGAGGCCAATGCCTGGAAGCGCCTGCTGCAGACGATGCTGATCCTTCCGATTGTGAACCTGTATTATGAGATGCTGTTCCGGATTGTGACGGGGCGGGAATTCGTGGGATTTAAGATCATTCCGATCGCACTGTTCTGCCTGATCTACGGCATCATCGGATATCTCCTGACGAGCATTGCGCGGCGCAGGGATGTCAACCACTGGATCAAGTTCGGCCTGATGGCCGCGAGCGCGGTCCCTTATCTGGTCGAGTATTTCATTTACCGGCAGTTTAAGGTCTTCTATGACGTGGAGACCATTCTCAACGCGTTCGTGGACGTGGTGACGAGCAATTTCATGGGTGACGCGGTCCGGCTGGTCTTCAGCCTGAGCGGCCTGTTCGTGATCCTGCTCTTCTTCCTGCCGGCGATCGGCTATGCGATCTTCTGGAAGAAGATTGACCCGTGCCGCAGCGCCACGTTAAAGACCAGGATCATCGCCCTGCTTCTTCTGGCGGCCACGATCATCCTGACCTTCCTGGTCGTTGCGATTCCGAAGGCGAACCGGGAGACGTACAAGAGCAAATACCAGTTTGAGTCGGCGGTCAACCAGTTCGGCCTGAAGACCGGCCTGCGTCTGGAGATCCGCAAGGCGATCTTCGGCGAGACGGTGGATTTCGACGAGTTCGATACCGAGGGCGAGAAGGACAAGGATAAGGACAAGGAGAAGACGACCAAGAAGACCGACGGCGAGAGCACGACGGAGTCGACGACAGAGACCACGACCGAAGAGCCCACCACTTACGGGACCAATGAGCTGGAGATCGACTTTGAGGCGCTGGCGGAGAAGGCGGATGACAAGACACTGAAGAACATGGATCTGTATGTGGCTTCGCTGACGCCGAGCTCGCAGAATGAGTACACCGGCCTGTTCAAGGGCAAGAACCTGATCTTTATCTCGGGCGAAGCCTTCAGCGCGGAGGCGATCGATA
>JAFPYK010000039.1 GCA_017412265.1 Lachnospiraceae bacterium | reverse complement strand
TATCGTCGAGGCGATCCCGAAGTTCGCTCCTGCCTTCGGCGAGACGGACTGGTTCTCGTTCCTTGACCTGGTTGCGAACACCGCGTTCGCGCTTCTGCCGGTTCTGGTCGCGATCTCCGCGGCGAGAGTCTTCGGCGCCAACATTTTCCTGGGCGCTGTCATCGGCCTGATGATGGTTCACCCTGCACTGATCAACGCATGGACCGTCGGCAACTACGGCCCCGGCGAGATTCCTGTATGGAAGCTCGGACCGTTCACCGTACAGCAGGTTGGCTATCAGGGACATGTGATCCCGGTTATCCTGGCGGTTCTTCTGATGAGCTTCATCGAGAAATGGCTGCATAAGCATGTGCCGGAGATGATCGACCTGTTCGTCACTCCTCTGTGCACGGTTGTGCTCACCGCTTTCATCACATTTACCATCATCGGCCCTGTCTTCTCCGTATTCGAGAACTGGGTACTGGATGCAGCTCAGTGGCTGATCACGGTCGGCTACGGTATCGGCGCTGCCATCATGGGCGCGATCTATCCTCTGACGGTTGTCATGGGCCTGCACCATATGTATAACGTCATCGAGGCAGGTATGATCGCCTCCAAGGGCGTGAATACCTGGATGCCCATCGCTTCCGCCGCGAACTTCGCACAGTTTGGCGCCTGCCTTGCGGTTGCACTGAAGGTGAAGAACCAGAAGACCAAATCCGTGGCTCTTCCTTCTTCCCTGTCCGCATCCCTTGGTATCACCGAGCCTGCCATCTTCGGTATCAACTTCCGTTTCATGAAGCCGTTCATCTTCGGTATGGTCGGCGGTGCGGTCGGTTCCCTGTTCGCATCCTTAGTCGGCTTCGGCGCAACGACCTACGGTGTTACCGGTATCCCCGGCATCCCGGCCGTCAACAATGTACCGATGTACCTGATTGAGCTGATCATCGCGGCCGGTGTTGCCTTCGTGCTTACCTGGCTGTTCTGGAAGGAAGAGGAGAAGAAGGAAGAGAAGCTTGAGGTTCCCGCGGCGACGGTTATGAGCTGCGAGAACGGCAAGGTGACCCAGCCGGTTGCCGGCAAGGTGATCCCTTACACCGAGATCCCGGATCCTACCTTCAGTGCAGGCATCCTCGGCGAGGGCGTCGGAATCGAGCCCACCGGCGATTATGTGTTCGCACCGTTTGACGGAACCATTTCTTCTGTCGCGGACAGTAAGCATGCCGTCGGTATTGAGAGCAACGGCATGGAGATGCTGATCCATGTCGGCGTGGACACGGTCAACATGAACGGAGACGGATTTACCTGCTACGTCGCAGAGGGTGACGAGGTGAAGGCCGGCGACAAGCTGATCAAGTTTGACCGCAAGAAGATCAAAGCGGCCGGCTACAGTGATACGGTCGCGGTCCTGATGACCAACTCGGATGACCTTGAGGGATTCAAGTTCGGTCTGGAATAAGTGAACCAGCTGCGGGTGCCGGGCGCACCCGCGGTACATGAATAACGATTATCATGAATTAGGAGGAAGAAAAATGAAGAGTTTTGAGTATGTGATTACGGATCCTGTCGGTATCCATGCACGTCCGGCCGGCATCATGGTAAAGGAGATCAAGAATTATCTTTCTACTGTTACCATCGCCAAGGGCGAGAAGTCCGTTAACGCCAAGAAGCTGATGGCTCTGATGGGCATGGGCATCAAGCAGGGCGACACCGTGACCGTCTGTGTCGAGGGTGAAGACGAAGAAGAAGTCGCTCCGAAGCTCGAGCAGTTCTTCAAGGACAACTTCTGATACCGGAACGAACCGGAACGGCTGCCCGGGAGGGCAGCCGTTTGTTCCATGCACTCGTATAAAATCCACAGGAGGATATTTACATGATTTCTATTCAGGGTAAGGGCGTCTCTACAGGCGTTGCGATCGGCCCTCTGTATTACTATCAGCGTGCGAAGAGCACCATCGTCCGTACCACGGTAGCAGATACGGAAGCGGAGTGGCAGAGATTCAAGGCTGCGCAGGAGAAAGCGATCGAGCAGCTCGGCGAGCTGGCGGAGAAGGCCAGAGTAGAGGCCGGCGACGAGGCTGCGCTGCTTTTTGAAACCCATCAGATGATGGCAGAAGATCTGGATTATGAAGAGTCCATCGAAGGCATGATCAAGGATGACCAGATGAACGCGGAAGCGGCTGTCATCGATACGGCTGCAGTATTCGCGGATATGTTCGCCCAGATGGATGATGCCTATATGCAGGCTCGTGCGGCGGATGTGAAGGATGTCTCCAACCGCATCATCTCGGTGTTAACCGGCGCGGTGCAGGGCGGCATCAATTCTCCTGTTCCCGTGATCCTGGCTGCAGATGACCTGGCTCCTTCCGAGACGGTCCAGCTGGACAAGTCCAAGATCCTCGGTTTCGTCACCGAGGGCGGTTCCGGATCGAGCCACACCGCGATCCTCGCGAGAACGATGGGTATCCCTGCCATTATCGGTGTCGGCGACCAGATGAAGCCCGAATTCGAGGGCAGAGAAGTGATCATCGACGGTTCGACCGGCCATGTGATCGTGGATGCGGACGAGGATACCAAGAAGTATATGATGGAGAAGCGTGCCGAGCAGATTCGTGTGCGCAAGATGCTCGAGGAGCTGAAGGGCAAGGAGAATGTGACCTTAGACGGACGCACCATGCGTGTCTACTGCAACATCGGAAGCCCGGAGGATGTATCTGCGGTTCTGTCCAATGACGGCGGCGGCGTCGGCCTGTTCCGCTCGGAGTTCTTATATCTGAACTGTGACGATTATCCGTCCGAGGATTATCAGTTTGAGGCATATAAGAAGGCTCTCTCTGACATGGGCGGCAAGGAAGTCATCATCCGCACACTGGATATCGGCGCAGATAAGCAGATCGGTTATTTCAACATGCCTCATGAGGAGAACCCGGCACTGGGCAACCGCGCACTGCGTATCTGCCTGAACCGTCCGGAGATCTTCAAGACGCAGCTTCGTGCGCTGTACCGTGCATCCGCTTACGGCAAGCTTGGCATCATGTTCCCGATGGTTACCAGTGTCTGGGAAGTCAAGGAAGCCAAGAAAATGTGCGAGGTCGTGAAGAAGGAGCTCACCGCGGAAGGCATTCCTTACAGTGATGAAGTAGAGCTAGGCATCATGATCGAGACCCCGGCGGCGGTTCTGATGAGCGACCGTCTGGCGAAGATCGTCGATTTCTTCTCCTGCGGCACGAACGACCTGACTCAGTATAAGCTGGCCTGCGACCGCCAGAACAATGATCTGGGAAGATTCTTCAATCCTCATCATCCGGCGGTGCTTCGTGCGCTTAAGATGGTCTGCGACAACGCTCACAAGAACGGTGTCTGGGTCGGTATCTGCGGCGAACTCGGCGCGGATCTGGAGCTGACCGAGACCTTCCTCTCCATCGGCATCGACGAGCTGTCGGTATCCCCGAGATCCGTCCTGCCGCTGCGCCAGAAGATCCGCTCGATCAATCTGGGCGAAGTAAAGGACAAGGTTCTGGAAGCGCTGCTCACCGACGAGATCAGCGTCTGACAGACACAGGCCTCGGCAGGCCGTCAACCGGACAGCCTGTGATCCGTGATCAGATATGTACAAAGGCTGCATGGCACATCCTGTGTGCCATGCAGTTTTTTGCATGGATGCATATGAGCCGAATTCCTGCAGGGTTTCTTTACATTTAACATAAGATCCAGTAAAATAATCATGATATCGAATGGTTCAGGAGTGAATAAGCTTTGAAAAAACTATTGTTTATTGTGAATCCGAAGGCCGGCAAGATGACGATGCGCAATCATGTGCTGGCTGTTTGCGAGGAATTCCGCAGAGGCGGCTATGAGATCAATTTTGTGCCGACACTGGCGAAGGGAGAGGCGGTTGACATCGTTGCTTCCCGGGGAGCGGAGTATGACCTGATCGTGTGCTCCGGCGGTGACGGGACGCTTGATGAGGTCGTGGCCGGAACGCAGATCGGGCAGATGGACGTGCCGATCGGATATATTCCTGCCGGATCGACGAATGATTATGCGAAGAGCCTGAAGCTGCCGGTCACGCCGGAGACGGCGGCGCGCCTGATCATGAAGGGGACGCCGAGAGCTGTGGACGTAGGGGTGATGAACGACCAGTTCTTCATCTATGTGGCGGCATTTGGCTCGATCGCCCAGGTCTCGTATTCGACCGGGCAGGAGAAGAAGAATGCGCTCGGACATCTGGCTTATGTGCTGGACGGGGCCGTGAGCATGCTGAACCTCAAGTCCTACCACATGACGATCTCGTGCAATGCCACGACGATCTCGGGTGAGTTCATTCACGGGATGATTACGAACTCGGTGTCTGTCGGCGGATTCAAGAGCATCGTGAGCTCTCAGACCAAGTTAAATGACGGCCTCTTCGAGGTGGTCCTTGTCCGCAAACCGAAGGACCCGACGGAATATCCGAGAATTCTCTCGTCCTTCCTGCTCGGGGATACCAGTGCGCCTGAGATTGTCTTCCTGCAGACGTCGGAGCTTGGCATCACCTGCGACGAGCCGGTGGAGTGGGCGCTGGACGGAGAGTTCGGCGGCGCATTCAAAGAGACCTATATCGAGAATAAGAAACAGCGCATTCGCATCGTCTGTAAATGAGATATCATGGGCCGCAGATGAATTCTGCGGTCTTTTTACAAAGATTAGTTTTTTTGAGAGAGGAATCGCATCTGTATGATACTGGAGAAAGAACCTCGCTATGATATGCAGAAACCCCCGATGCGCCAGCACCTCAGGCTGCTGATCTGGCTTCTGTCCTGGTTCGTCCTGCGCCTGCACGGCAGCAGGATCCGCCGCGTGGGAATGGAAGGCGTCAAGGGGCCGTACCTGCTTCTGTGCAACCACAACGCTTTCATGGACTTTATGGTGGCCTCGCACGCGCTTCGCTTTCAGAGGGCCAATTTCATCGTGGCGATCGACGGATTTATCGGGAGAGAGTGGCTGCTGCGCTACATCGGATGCATCTGCACGCGCAAATTTGTCAGCGATTATACGCTGGTCCGCCACTGCAAGACCGTAGTGGAGCGAGGCGACGTGGTCGCCCTCTACCCGGAGGCGCGCTATTCTCTCTGCGGCACGACCGCGGTCCTGCCGGACTCCGTAGGAAAGCTCGCGAAGATGCTGGGTGTCCCCGTGGTAACGCTGATCTGCCACGGTCATCACGTCAATTCTCCGTTCTATCATCTGCCGGACCACGGTGTGAAATGCGTGGAGGCGGAGATGCGCTGCATCGTAAGTGCGGACGAGATCAAGACGCTGAAAGCCCCGGAGATCATGCAGAGAATCCGCGATGCATTTGTCTACGACGATTACCGCTGGCAGCAGGAGAAGCACGTGCGGATCCGCTACAAGAAGCGTGCGGAGGGCCTCCAGAAGGTTCTGTATCAGTGCCCGCACTGCCGGACCGAATACCGCATGCTGACTGAAGGCACGCGACTGAGCTGCGGATCCTGCGGCAAGACATGGGAGCTCGACGAGTACGGGAAGCTCCATGCGCTCGAGGGGGAGACCGAGTTCGACCACGTGCCCGACTGGTACGAGTGGGAGAGGGCAAATGTTCGGAAGGAAGTCGAGGAAGGCAGATACCTGCTGGACGTCCCCGCGCACGTCTGCGCGCTTCCCAACGCGAAGGGATACATCCCGCTCGGCAGCTGCCGTCTGCGCCACGATATGAGCGGATTCCACGTCACCGGGACCTACGAAGGCGAAGACTACGAGATCGTGCGAGACGCCAGAGATATCTATTCCTGCCACATCGAGTATGAATACCTCGGCAAATACGGCGACTGCATCGACCTGAACACGAAAGACAACACGTACTACATCTACCCCGAGACACCCGACTGCGCGGTGACGAAGATCGCACTCGCAACCGAAGAGCTGTGGGAGTGGAGCGGGAAGTGAGGGGTTTGGAATAAACAGATTTACGAGTCATCATATTCTGAACAAAAAAGATAGGAACCATTCCTCTCTTTTTGACTTAGCGAAAATATTAGACTATGGATTCATTTATCCGATTCCCTTCCCTCAAACGACAAAAAAAGAAAAAGAGGGTCTCTTCGAACGATTCGGTTCTACCATGTGAGAAGAGACCCTCTTTTTCGCCCCGTGTGAGAAGAGACCCTCTTTTTCGCCCCGTGTGAGAAGAGGCCCTCTTTTTCTGTCACTTCATCCGGAATCTCTGATCGCAGTAGATGCAGCGATAGGCTCCGGTGGTCGGGTCGGCCAGCCGGAAGATGTGCGGCAGTTCCTGCTCGATCGAGGTGATGCAGCGCGGATTCTTGCACCGGATGATGTTCGTGACACGCTCCGGCAGGCGAAGGCCGCGCTTCTCGACGATCTCATCTTCCTCGATGATATTGATCGTGATATTGGGATAGAGGACGCCTAAGGTGTCGAGATCGATCGTGATCGGTCCCTCGATCTTGATGATGTCCTTCTTGCCCATTTTCTTGCTGGAAGCATTCTTGATGATGGCCACGGAGGCGTCGAGATCTTCCAGGTTCAGGTACTCGTAGATGCGCATGGCGCCGCCGGCTGGGATGTGGTCGATGACGACACCTTGATGAAGTCCGCCGATATTTAACATGTGGGCACCTCCAGTCCTAAGAGACGGATGATCAGGGCCATTCGGACGTACACGCCGTACTGGGCCTGTCTGAAATAAGCTGCGCGGGGATCTGCGTCGACTTCGGTCGCGATCTCGTTGACCCTGGGAAGCGGGTGGAGCACCAGCATATCTTCCCGGGCGTATCTCATCTTCTTGGCGTCCAGGATGAAACTGTCTTTCAGGCGGATGTAATCCTCCTCGTTGAAGAAGCGCTCGCGCTGCACGCGGGTCATGTAGAGGATGTCAAGCTCCGGCATGACCTCCTCGAGCACGTCGACCTCCTTGTATTCGATGTGGTTGGCATCCAGGACATCCTTGCGGATATAGCCGGGGATACGAAGTTCCCACGGGGAAATGAGGACGAAGCGCACGTTCGGGTAGCGAACCATCGCGTGGATCAGCGAGTGGACGGTGCGGCCGAACTTCAGGTCGCCGCAGAGACCGATCGTCAGGCCGTCGAGATGTCCCTTCAGGGCCTTGATCGTGAGCAGGTCCGTCAGGGTCTGGGTCGGATGGTTGTGGCCTCCGTCGCCGGCGTTGATGACCGGGATGCCGGAATGCATGGCCGCGACCAGCGGCGCGCCCTCCTTCGGGTGACGCATGGCGCAGATGTCCGCGTAGCAGGAGATGACGCGGATCGTGTCCGCGACGCTCTCACCCTTCGCGGCAGAGCTGGAATCGGCAGAAGAAAAACCAAGTACGCTTCCTCCGAGATTGAGCATCGCAGCCTCAAAACTCAGGCGAGTACGGGTACTTGGTTCATAAAAACAGGTGGCTAGTTTCTTCCCGGCAGCAACGGAGGAATAACGAAAACGATCCTTGCTGATGTCTTCCGCAAGAACGAGAAGATCGTTCGTTTCCTCGACCGTTAAGTCGAGAGGAGTGATCAGATGTCTCATGGCAGCCTCCTCATAAAATGTGTCTTCAGATTTATCGAGGGATATTGTACACGATGCGGACGCCCGTGGCAAGAAGAATCGAAGGAAATGCAAAGGAATGCGGATTGCATAAAACCATATTTGCATTCCATGACGTTTTCGCTATAATCTATTATAGAGTATTAGTAACTTCTGGAAATACGACGTTATGGAACCGGATTGGTTCCGGATCGGAGGGCTGATGAAGGTATATGAAGGGGGCGCCTGGCTGACTGCGGAAGGAGTCAGGGCGGATGCGCCGGACATCCGGTTTGAGGGAAGAGATGTCACCAGAGAAGAGGGAAGAGACCATACGATCGCGGCGGGGATCCTCTCCGCGCACAACCGGTCGGAGAGCGCAAAGCATCTGAGAATCCGCTTTGACGCTCTGACATCGCATGATATTACATTTGTCGGAATCATCCAGACAGCCAGGGCCTCGGGGCTTGAGAAATTCCCGATGCCTTACGTGCTGACGAACTGTCACAACAGTCTGTGTGCGGTGGGCGGCACGATCAATGAGGATGACCATATGTTCGGATTGTCTGCGGCGAAGAAGTACGGCGGCGTCTATGTGCCGGCGCACCTGGCGGTGATCCACCAGTATGCCAGAGAGATGCTCTCCGGCGGCGGACGGATGATCCTCGGGTCGGATTCGCACACGCGCTACGGCGCGCTGGGAACGATGGCCGTCGGCGAGGGCGGACCGGAGCTCGTGAAGCAGCTGCTGGGCCAGACCTATGATATTGACCGGCCGCAGGTGATCGGCATCTATATGACCGGAAGCCCCAGACCGGGCGTCGGGCCGCAGGACGTTGCGCTGGCGCTGATCGGCGAGGTGTTCGCCTCCGGCTATGTGAAGAATAAAGTGATGGAGTTTGTGGGCCCCGGCGTCTCGTCGCTGTCCGCGGATTTCCGGATCGGCGTGGACGTGATGACCACGGAGACGACCTGCCTCTCCTCGATCTGGCAGACGGATGAGAAGATCCGGGAGTTCTATGAGATTCACGGAAGAGCCGAGGATTATAAGGAGCTTGCCCCGGCATACCCTGCCTACTACGACGGGATGATCGAGCTGAACCTCTCCGAGGTGGAGCCGATGATCGCGATGCCTTTCCACCCGAGCAATGTGTATACGATCCGAGAGCTGAAGGAGAATCTGCAGGACATCCTGCATCTGACGGAGGAGCGCGCGAAGGTGAGCTTCGGCGAGCATGTGGCGTATTCTCTGCAGGAGAAGGTCCGGAACGGACGATTTTATGTGGACCAGGGCGTGATCGCGGGCTGCGCGGGCGGCGGCTATGAGAACCTGTGCGCGGCGGCCTCGATCCTGAAGGGCCGCAATATCGGAAGCGGTGAGTTCTCGCTCAACGTCTACCCGGCGAGCCAGCCGATCTTCCTGGAGCTTGTGAAGAACGGGAAGGCCGCGGACCTGATGCAGGCCGGCGCGGTCCTTAAGACCGCGTTCTGCGGACCGTGCTTCGGCGCTGGGGATACACCGGCCAACAACAGCTTCAGCATCCGGCATTCGACCAGGAACTTCCCGAACCGGGAAGGCTCGAAGGTCCAGAACGGCCAGATTGCCTCGGTCGCGCTGATGGACGCGAGATCGATCGCGGCCACCGCGGCCAACCAGGGATATCTGACGGCCGCCACGGAGCTGGATACCGACAACCATGTGCCGAAATATTACTTCGACCGCTCGGTCTATGCGCACCGGGTATTTGACAGCAAGGGTGTCGCGGATCCGGAGACGGAGATCCGGCTCGGACCGAAC
>JAFPYK010000038.1 GCA_017412265.1 Lachnospiraceae bacterium | reverse complement strand
TCAGTGGTATAATACACAGTAGAGTTTTATGGCACAGGAGGTAATGGCTATGAGACGTTTCTTGCGGCTGAGCCTTGTGATGGTTCTGTGTGCGGCGATGCTGATTGCGGCGGGCTGCTCGGAGAAGAAGGAGGAGACGACGACAGCGTCGGTGGCGGATGATACCACGACGAAGGCGCCGGAGACGACGAAGGAAACCACGACGGAGACCACCACAGAGACGACGACCGAGACAACGACAGAGACTACCACGGAGGAATCCACGGAGGAGACTTCGGAGGAGCAGGTGCCGCTGGGCGGGCGCGATATCCCGAACCAGGCGCGGGTGCTGGCGCGGTTCTCGGACCAGTGGCTGGACGCGGGCAATTTCGGCACCCGGATGTTCGCGGTGACGGACTTGGATGATAACGGGCAGCTGGAAGTGATCTCTCTTGCGTACGCGAAGGCGGAGCAGACGACGAAGGTGCTCATCTGCGAGGTCAACCGTGAGGGCACGGGGATCAACGTAGTGGGCGGCGATGTCAGGGAGTTCGCATCACAGCCGGATCTGGCCGCGGAGAAGAGCCTGCGTTTCTATGTGAATGATTCGGAGCAGCGGGTCTATCTGGTGGAGGATACCATTCGCGAGGCTGAGGACCATACGACCGTCAACCTGATGACGATGATTCTCTCCGATGGCGAGACGGTGCTGGACATCTATGCTTCGTATGAGGTCGCCCCGGATGAGAAGGGCCAGGAACAGGTCGTCTATCTGAATGCGGACGGGGAGATCGTGGACCAGGCCGCGTTCGAGAAGCTGAAGACGGACGCGATCTACAAGGCCCAGTCTTCCGGATGGCTGACACCTGCCTGGACGGAGACGCAGAGGATCGAGGGTCTGGGCGAAGAGGAGATGCTCAAGGCGATCCTGAACGTCTACGAGACGATGGACATCACGAATGATGTCTGATACCAAAGTGTGAAATGATCTGAGAGAGGGAAGAACGATGAAGAAATTTATGGGTAAGAATTTCCTGCTGGAGTCGGAGACGGCGAAGCATCTGTTCCATGATTATGCGGAGAAGATGCCGATTCTGGATTATCACTGCCATATCTCCCCGAAGGAGATCGCGGAGGACCGGAGATTTGACAACATCACCCAGGTATGGCTGGGAGGCGACCATTATAAGTGGCGCATCATGCGGGCCAACGGGGTGGATGAGAGATATATCACCGGGGACGCGCCGGATCGGGAGAAGTTCCAGAAATGGGCGGAGACCCTGGAGCTTGCCATCGGCAACCCGCTGTATCACTGGAGCCATCTGGAGCTGCAGAGATATTTCGGCTATGAGGGAGTCCTCAACGGGGAGACCGCGGAGGAGGTCTGGAACCTGTGCAATGAGAAGCTTGCGCAGCCTTCGATGAGCGCACGCAATATCATCCGCCAGTCGGGTGTGACGCTTCTGTGCACGACCGATGACCCGGTGGATTCGCTGGAGTGGCATGAGGCCATCAAGGCGGACGAGAGCTTCGAGGTGCAGGTGCTTCCGGCCTGGCGTCCGGATAAGGCGGTCAATATCGAGAAGCCCACATTTGCGGAGTATCTCGCGAAGCTGTCGGAGGTCTCCGGCGTGGCGATCGAGGGCCTTGAGGACCTGAAGAAGGCGCTGTGCGCTAGACTTCGTTTCTTCGCGGATCACGGCTGCCTGGTGTCGGATCACGGCATCGAGTATGTGTATTATCAGCCGGCGGACGATGAGACCGTCGACGCGATCCTGCGGCGCAGGCTCTCCGGGGGAGAGGTCAGCGAGCAGGAGTGCCTGCAGTATAAGACTGCGCTGCTTCTGTGGCTCGGCCAGCAGTATGCGGATCTCGGCTGGGCGATGCAGCTGCACTACGGCTGCAAGCGCGACAACAACGGCTTCATGTTCCCGAAGCTCGGCCCGGATACCGGATATGACTGCGTGAACAATTACGCGCCTTCGGCTCAGATGGCGGATTTCTTAAATGCACTGTCCCAGACGGGCAAGATGCCCAAGACCATCCTCTACAGCCTGAATCCGCAGGACAATGTCAACATCCAGACGATCATGGGCTGCTTCCAGGAGGGCCCGGTGGTGGGCAAGCTCCAGCACGGCTCTGCCTGGTGGTTCAATGATCACAAGACCGGTATGATCGAGCAGATGACGACGCTCGCCAATGAGGGCGTGCTGGGCAATTTCATCGGCATGCTGACGGATTCGCGCAGTTTCCTGTCTTATACGAGGCATGAGTATTTCCGCCGGATCATGTGCAACCTGATCGCGGGCTGGGTCGAGAACGGCGAGTATCCGTGCGACGAGAGAGTGCTTGAGAAGATCGTGAAGGGCATCTGCTACAACAATGCGGTGCGGTACTTCGGATTTGATCTGGAGCAGAGATAAGAAGAACGGAAGAACCGAGGTAACCAAATGGGTGATTATAAGACCGGACTGGTCCTGGAAGGCGGCGGCACGCGGGGGATCTTCACCTCCGGCGTGCTGGACCGGATGATGCGGGAGGGGATTGAATTCCCTTATGTGGTCGGTGTTTCGGCCGGCTCGTGCAACGGAGTCGGTTTCGTGGCAAAACAGATCGGGCGTACGAGGGACTGTATGCTTCCGACGCCCGGGGACCGGCTGGTGTCGGTGCGCAACCTGCGCAAGGCGCACAGCCTGTATGATATGAGCGCGATCTTCGACCGGTACCCGTATCAGGAGTATCCCTTTGACTTTAAGACATTTTTTGAGAGCCCGACGGAGTTTGAGGCCGTGGCGACGGATTGCCTGACCGGAGAGGCGGTCTATCTGTCGGAGACGGATCCGGAGAACGGCCCCAGGCTGATGCTGAAGTGTAAGGCCTCCTGCTCGCTTCCGTTTTTTGCGGCAGAAACGGTGGTGGACGGCAGGGCCTACATGGACGGCGGCCTGGCGGATTCCATCCCGGTGGCGAGGGCTGCGGAGAAGGGCTGCGAGCGCTTCGTCGTGGTGCTGACGAGGCTGGAGGGCTTCCGGCGCAAGAAGAACAGCCGGCTGACCAGGGCGATGGAGAGAGTGTACCGGCGGTATCCGGAACTGATCCGTACGATGGACGAACGCTACCTGATGTATAACCGGGAAGTGGAGGAGGTTGAGCGCCTGGAGGCGGAGGGGAAGGCATTTGTCATCCGCCCGAAGGACAAGATCGTGAAGAAGACGGAGACGAACCGGGAGATGCTGCTGGAGTTCTACAAGCAGGGCTATCAGCAGATGGATGACCGGATGGAGGAACTGAAGAAGTTCCTCGACGAGAAGCGGCCTGCGCAGGGCTGAGGATATCTGCGCAATTATATGGTAAAATCTGACCGATAATGATATAATCAATCTGTGAAGTTTTACTATATCAAGGGAAAGAGGATGTAGAAATGGGTGAAAGAGTTTCACGGACAGCGGTCCGGCAGGCGATTCTGGATCAGATGCAGGAGGACCGTGCCCAGAAGGTTGCGACGCTGACACCGAGAGAGGCGGAAGTCTTCTATGAGCTTCTGGCCGGACACTCGATGAGCGAGGCGGCAGAGCGGCTGGGGATCAAATACTGTACGGTGAACACGCACATTACCGGGATCTATAAGAAACTGGGTGTGAAGTCCAGGCCGAATCTGCTGATTCAGTACGGAGCGTTTCGTAAGAAGGATGAGGATCGATGAAGAATCTGAACATCAGATGCCGCGCGGGCTTGTTCCTGCGCGGCCTTCTTCTTGCTGCGGCGCTTGCGGTCTTGTGCTGCGGGTGCGGGAGCAGGGTGCCGGGGGAGGTCACCACGGAGACGGTGACAGAGCAGAGCACGAAAGAGGAGGAGACCGAGACTGCGTCGGGGGAGACGGAGAGTTCTTCCGGGGAGGAGACGACCGAGACGCAGAGTGAGGAGTCTGTGCCGGAAGATGTGCCGGCCGCTGAGGCGGCTGCGCAGATCAAGGAGGCGCTGCCGCTCCTCGGAAGATATGATTATGAGGCCCCGATTGCACTGGGGGCACGTGATGAGACGATCGATATCAAGATCGGATTTGACCCGAGGGACCTGGGGATGACCGAGTTTACGCAGATCGCGGCGGTCTATCAGGACCGCGAGGGGACTGCAAGGATCGGGACGCATTTCCTGTGGGATAAGGAGAGCGGTGAGATCCGCATCACGCCGGCGCTCTACGGTGACGGGCTGATCGCCCTGGAGGGGGTGCCCGGAGACTGGAAGGAGAAGTATGAGCACGGCGAGCGTGCGTTCTTCCAGAAGGAGCAGCTCTCGGACTGGGGGAACCTGACGAGGATGTATTTCATCCGGTATGTGGACCTGGAGACCGGTAAGACGCTGGAGCGGCCTGTGATGCAGGTGGTCTATCCGTACGCAGAGTACGGGATGCCGGAGGACGTCCGGTATGTGACGGATGAAGAGAAGACCGTGTTCTCGGCGAAGGCCGAGTCCGGCGCACCGAAGGATTACGTGCTCCTTGCGATCAAGAAGGACGCGGAGTGGGGATTTGCCAATGAAGGGAAGGTCGTCGCGTCTGCGTCGACGCCCGGAGGGCGTGTGGAGATTGAACTGCCGCGCGAGCAGATCGAGGAGTCGCAGGAGTATGCGCTGATCGGTATCGGCGAGTCTGGCACGACGCTCCTGTCGGAGCCGGTGCCCGGCAAGGCGCTGCTCGCGGGAGAGCCGCAGGCGGACGATGTGTGGGAGCAGTCTGAGGTGTGGTCGAAGACGCCGGAGAGCTTTGCCGCGGATACGGTGAAGAACCTGGCGCAGGTAAGCCCCCTGGAGCGTTATGTGGAGATGCATGTGTTAAACCGGGCGGAGTGCGCGGATCTTA
>JAFPYK010000037.1 GCA_017412265.1 Lachnospiraceae bacterium | reverse complement strand
ATCCCATGCCGCAGCTGGCGCAGGGCGGAGCCATCGGGCGCACCCGCAGAAGGGACAACGCCGTGAGCGACTATGTGGCCTTTCTGTGCGGCTGCTCAGAGGGGAGCCTTGCGGGGCTCTGCGAGCTCGCCATCGGCGGAACCGCGGTCGGCACCGGGTTAAATGCTCCGGAAGGATTTGCGGACCTGTGCGCCGGATATATCCGTGACCTGACAGGAGAGCCTTTCGTATCCTCGGAGAACAAGTTCCACGCGCTCACTTCCAAGGATGCGCTGGTCTATTCGCACGGAGCTCTGAAAGCGCTCGCGGCTGATCTGATGAAGATCGCCAATGACGTGAGGTGGCTCGCGTCCGGCCCGCGCTGCGGTCTGGGCGAGATCCGGATCCCGGAGAACGAACCGGGCAGCTCGATCATGCCGGGCAAGGTCAACCCGACCCAGTGTGAATCGGTGACCATGGTCGCGGTGCAGGTGATGGGCAATGACGTGACGATCGGCATCGCGGCCTCACAGGGGAACTTCGAGCTCAACGTCTTCATGCCGGTGATCATCTACAATTACCTGCAGTCGGCGACGCTGCTGGCGGACAGCCTGCGTTCCTTCCGGATTCACTGCATGAGCGGACTGGAAGCGGTGCCGGAGAAGATGGAAGAGAATCTGCATCGTTCTCTGATGCTGGTCACCGCGCTCAATCCGTACATCGGATACGAAAATGCGGCGAAGACAGCCAAGAAAGCGTATGCAGAAAACATTTCCCTGAAGGAAGCCTGTGTGAAGCTCGGATTTCTGGACGAAGAGGAGTTTGACCGGGTATTTCACCCCGAGAAGATGGTATAAGTAAAGAGACGCATGAATGAAAAGGGAGCTTCCCGTGAGGAGAAGCTCCCTTTTGGCGTCTTAGAAGATCACAAGATAGCAGCCATCGGATGTGAGATGCATGTGCAGCCGTTGTGCGAGGCGAAGCGAGGCTGTGTTGTCCGGGGCGATTCTGGCGCAGATGCCGCGGCAGCCGAGGGAGTCCTCCGCATAGGAGCAGATCGCTTTCATGGCTTCCAGGGCGTAACCCTGCCTGCGAATTCGAGGGAACGTCAGTCAGCAGCCTACGGGAACCAGGTTCACGGATGCTTCGGTCATATGAAGCCCGTACAGGCCGATGATGTCATTCTTCCCGTCCACGGCGGCCCAGAGGCCGAAGCCGTAGAACGGATACTGGTGAAGGATGTAGGAGTGCAGGAAGTCCTGAAGCTGGGTCGGTTCTTCCGGAAAGGCTCCGGGAAGGACGGCCTGCGGATCTTCTGTCAGCAGACGTTCGAAATCGGGAAGATCCGACATCGACAGCTCCCGGAGGGAGAATCGGTCGGTCTTCAGGATCCGGGCAGGCAGGTGAAAATGATGCGCATATACCTGCAGGAGGAAATCGGCCGTAACCTCTTCAAAGCTTTCCACGATGACATCCGCGGGCGACAGATCCTGCACGCCGGAATGAGGATTGTGGAAGGCGACGCAGGGCATGCCGGCCGCGACGGCAGCCCGCACACCGTTGCCGGAATCCTCGATGACGAGGCATTCCTCCGGGCGGACGCCCAGGGCTTCCGCTGCGGCGAGGAAGGTATCCGGCGCAGGCTTAGGATGAGCCAGGCGCGTGCCAGAGACAGATTCGTCAAAGCAGTCTTCGATCTGAAGCGAGGCAAGTGTGCGGCGGATGCGTGACAGGGGAGAGGAGGATGCGACCGCGGTACGAAGTCCGTGACTCCTCACGTCGCGGAGCAGTTCGGGAATGTAGGGGATCGGCGGGAAGCCGTCGATGTCCTCCTGCGTCGTCTCGTATTCCCGGCCCTTTGCGATCAGCTCTTCCAGCGGCTGCGGGAGATGATAGATCTCCTTCAGAGTCGTCCACAGGGGAGTGGAAGTGCTTCCGATGAACCGTTCGTAGATGATCGACGGATCCAGGGTCAGCCCCATATCGCGGAAGTAACGTTCATGTGCATGGATATGGACGGGTTCGCTGTCGACCAGCACGCCGTCCATGTCAAAAATAATCGCTTTGCAAGTCTGTGTCATAGGTCTCCGGTCCTTCTGTTCAGTCACGGTTTTTCAGCAATTCGATAAATCTCTCGGCGGCGGGAGGGAGCGGAATCTGCTCCTCCCGGGCAAGGACTAATTTGCGCGTCGGGAGAGACTCGGTCGTCCGGATCTTGATCAGGTCGTCGCTCTCCGTGACGCAGTAATCCGGGACGAATGCGACGCCCAGGCCGATTCTCGCCAGATCGAGCAGCAGGTCGTTGCTCGTGACCTCCATCGAGGGAACCAGCTCCAGCTGGTGCTGCAGGAAGAGATTGTAGAGGTGCTCGCTGGTGGTCGAATTGCGCTCGAGCATCAGGATCGGATAGTTCTGAAGTTCCGAGAGGTCCACGCTGCGGCCGGCCAGCGGAAAGGCCGCGGGATTCGCAACGAAGACGTCCTGAAACTCCCGTATGACTTCGGTGCTCCGGATACGGTTCAGCTTGATATTCGGGGCATTGACCAGGATCAGGTCCACCTGGTTGTTCTCCAGGAGATCCACGCAGCCGAAGGACGTGCTGTTCGTCACCTTGATCAGGACGCCCGGATGCTCCTGGTGAAATCTCCGGATGAAGGGCACCAGGAAATACCGGCAGATCGTATCGCTTGCGCCGATGCGGATCTGCCCCGCACTCAGTGTCTGCGAATCCTGCAGCTGCTTCTCGCCGCGGTGGAGCAGGGCAATGGCCGGCTCCACATGCTTCAGGAGAATCTCGCCTTCCGCGGTCAGGCGGACCTTCTTGGTGGAACGCACGAAGAGCGTCATCCCGAGCCGCTTCTCCAGCATCTTGACGGACTGGCTCACCGCGGACTGTGAGATGTAGAGCTCTCTGGCAGCATCCGAAAAACTCAGGGTTGTCGAGACGCAGTAGAAGACCTTGTATAATTCAAAATTGATATCCATCATATCACCTGCGTTTAT
>JAFPYK010000036.1 GCA_017412265.1 Lachnospiraceae bacterium | reverse complement strand
TGCTCGGCAAGGGCGGGGAAACGCTTTTCCGGCTTGAAAATGCGATGTATGATGGCCCGGTGGGGCTGATGCAGAAGTCCCGGCCGCTGGCCGTCGGACAGAAGAATACGTCGAGCTCTCCGGACGGAGGCTCTACAACCCGCTACGGACTGTATCTGGTGTCGGAGGGCCGTTATGTGCTGGAGCCCAAGTACACCCGGGTGTATGTGGCACAGGATCCGGGCGGTTACGTCTATTATACCGAGAGAGACGGCTACCGTGATTTTGACGATTATATCGAAGGCAGGGAGACGATTGAGGACAAACCGGACTACCTGATGATCGGTGATCACACGTATGAGGGCTATAACTGCTGCACGGACGGGACGAACGTCTGGATTCAGAAAGACATGGAACATGTCCTGCGGTACCGGGACGGGGAGCTCGTCGAGGAATATGAAGGCGTGGAGATGTATGACGTCATGAATGACAGGGTCATCCTCCTGCCGTCGGATTATGAGAATACCCAGGATCCGGAGAAGATCTCTGCACTTTATGCGATCGACGGAACACTGATCTTCCGGCTGTCTGACTGGAAGGAGAAGCATCCGTCCCAATGGCAGCTGATGCTCACGCAGTACAACGAGGACAAATCTCTGATTGTGATCCATGAAAACGGACCGGAGCAGAGAGACTTCCTGATCAACGATGCGGGCGAGATCCTGAATGAAATCGTCCAGAGCGGTGCGTACTTTAATTTCCCTCCCTCTGATACAGAGTATTACGGTGTGGACACCTGGGGAGAAGAAGGAGAGGAGTCGCAGACAGTCTGGTATTACAAGGACGGGAGAGAAGTCCTTGACGAGGATGGGACTCCCTGCAGCCGTGCCATCGGCTATGGGTGGTTTGTGATCGAGAAGGATAACGAGAAGATCCTGCTTCATCCGGAGGAAGGGAAGCGCCTGTCATTCGAGGCCGGCTCGGAGTTTTGGATTCCGCAGGATGGCCTGATCCTGCAGACACTGCCGGAGCTTGGCGGAGAGGGCACCACGATCGTACGCAACTACGACGGCGAGGTGCTTCTCGAGGGCAAATACATGAGTGTCATGAGCCAGGTGCCCGGCAGGCTGTGCCTGCTCCAGATGAAAAATGAAGATATGTATGACTACGGCTACGGAACCTGGTATCTGCTAGACGGGGAGGGAAATCTCATCTATCAGTCCGGGATGAAAGAGCGTCTCATCTATGCGGATGAGAGATTCTCCATCGCCATGCGGGGGAATTATCTCTGCGCATTTGATAAGAACGGAGCCGTATTATTCAAAGAATTAGGAGCTGGAATGGGCGAAGACTGACCGTCATCGCATCGAAACCTGTCCGGGAAACCGGGCAGGTTTTTTTGCGTTTTAAATGGCATAAATTGTCTGAAAAACCGCAAAATATTGTGAAAAACCCTTGACTTTCGATAGGGCGTGGGGTATATTATGAACTGTAAGTATTAGCACTCTACATGCATGAGTGCTAATAAATCCGACAGAAGGTCCGAACCCGCGGAAGGAGGCATCGCGATGGATTTATCTGAGAGACAACTTAAGATCCTGCAGGCGGTGATCCGCAACTATCTGGAGACCGGTGAACCGGTCGGCTCGCGAACGATCTCCAAGTATACGGACCTGGCACTGAGTTCTGCGACGATCCGCAACGAGATGGCGGACCTGGAGGAGATGGGCTACATCATCCAGCCGCATACGTCGGCGGGACGTATCCCGACGGATAAGGCTTACCGGCTGTATGTAGACACGATGATGAGCGCCAAGACCGAGGAGATCGAGAATCTCCGGGACAGCCTGCTGGACAAGGCCGGAAGGCTCGACCATCTTCTGAAGGAAGCGGCCAAGTTCCTGGCGGTCAACACCAACTACGCAAGCCTGGTGACGACTCCTTCCTACCGCGGACGTAAGGTAAAGTTCCTGCAGCTGACCGATGTGGACCAGACGCATGTACTTCTGGTCATGGTGCTGGAGGGCAACCTGGTGCGCAACAAGCTGCTGGAGTCGCAGCAGCCGGTGGATAAGGAAGTGGTCTTAAAGCTCAACATCCTGCTGAATACATTTCTCCAGAATCTGCAGCTGTCGGAGATCAATCTCCAGATGGTCGCGCAGATGAAGGAGCAGGCGGTCGGATATGAGGCGGTTGTGGAACAGATCCTGGGAGCACTCTCGCAGGAGCTTCGGGATGCGGATGCCGTGGAGGTATATACCAGCGGAACCACCAATATCCTGAAGTATCCGGAGCTGTCGGACAAGAAGAAGGCCGCTGAGCTTCTGACGACCTTCGAGGAGAAGACCGAGCTGACCCAGGTGATCAACAACCGTCTGGATACGGAGGACGGTGAGAGAGGCATCCAGGTCTATATCGGCAACGAGAACAGTATGGAAGCCATGAAGGACTGTTCGGTCGTCACGGCGACCTACCGGATGGGTGAGGGCGTCTACGGCAAGATCGGTATCGTCGGTCCGAAACGGATGGACTACGATAAGGTCGTAGGCACGCTTCAGAACCTGATGAAAGAATTGGATGAGATTTTTAAATAAAAGGGAGTAGTCCGTATGGAGGAAGAGAAAGTTATCCGGGATCCGCAGGAAGAAGAGATCATTGAGATCAAGGCGGAGGATGCCGGGGAGGCGGTCACGGAAGAAGCTGCGGCTGCGGAGGCTGGTGCAGAGGCTGCGAAGGAGACAGAAGCAGGGGATGCGCCTGAGGAAGCGGAAGCCTCCGGAGAGAGTTCCGAACCTGAGACCGCGGCGAAGCCGGATCCGAAGGATGAGAAGATCAAGGAGTTGACCAACGCGCTGATCTACCGCCTGGCGGAGTTCGAGAATTTCCGCAACCGGTCCGAGAAGGAGAAATCACAGATGTTTGAGGTGGGAGCTTCGAGCGTGATTGAGAAGATCCTTCCGGTGATTGACAATTTTGAGAGAGGATTTGCCGTTCTCTCGGAAGAGGCCCGCATGGAGCCCTTTGCGCAGGGAATGGATAAGATCTATAAGCAGCTAATGACTGTGATGGAGGAACTGGACGTCAAGCCCATCGAGGCGGTGGGACAGCCGTTCGACCCGAACCTGCACAACGCAGTGATGCATGTGGAGGACGAGGAGGCCGGCGAGAATGTCATCGTCGAGGAGTTCCAGAAGGGTTATACCTACCGCGGCAATGTGATCCGCTACAGCATGGTCAAGGTTGCAAACTGAGACAGACAACAACAGATATCAGATATAGATGCAGGAGGAAAAGATTATGAGCAAGATTATCGGTATTGATTTAGGTACGACCAACAGCTGCGTTGCAGTCATGGAGGGCGGAAAGCCCGTTGTAATCGCGAACACCGAGGGTTCCAGAACGACCCCTTCCGTGGTCGCATTTTCCAAGACCGGAGAGAGACTGGTCGGTGAGCCCGCGAAGCGTCAGGCCGTAACCAATTCGGATAAGACCATCTCTTCGATCAAGAGACATATGGGCACGGATTACCGTGTGACCATCGATGACAAGAAGTATTCTCCTCAGGAGATCTCCGCGATGATCCTTCAGAAGCTGAAGAAGGATGCAGAGAATTATCTGGGCGAGCCGGTAACGGAAGCCGTGATCACGGTTCCTGCTTACTTTAACGACGCACAGCGTCAGGCAACCAAGGACGCCGGCAAGATCGCGGGCCTGGATGTCAAGCGTATCATCAATGAGCCTACCGCGGCTGCCCTGGCATACGGCCTGGACAACGAGAAAGAGCAGAAGATCATGGTCTATGACCTGGGCGGCGGCACCTTCGACATTTCCATCCTGGACCTTGGCGAGGGCACCTGCGAGGTCATGGCCACCAACGGCGACACGCACTTGGGCGGCGACGACTACGACCACGCCATCATCGACTGGCTTTCGAGCG
>JAFPYK010000035.1 GCA_017412265.1 Lachnospiraceae bacterium | reverse complement strand
TACCCGGATCAGGAGGGCATCTACTCCTGGTGGAGCTACCGGTTTAAGGCCAGAGAGAAGAACGCGGGCTGGCGCATCGACTATTTCGTGGTGTCGGAGGCGCTGAAGGACCGGCTTGCGGACGCGAAGATCCACACGGAGGTCTTCGGGTCGGACCACTGCCCGGTGGAGCTGGTGTTAAAGGATGAGTGAGATGATAAGGATACCGATTACGGACCTGGACCTGCCGGAGCTTGCGCTCTACCGGGAGCGGGCGGAGTCGCAGCTCATGCACTGCAATGAGCCGGAGCCGGGGTGCTTCATCGCGGAGAGCCCGAAGGTGATCGGGCGGGCACTGGACGCGGGGTTCGAGCCGATCTCCGCGGTGGTGGACGAGGCGCAGACCGGGGAGCGTGAGACCGCCGAGGTGCTCGCGAGGCTTCCGGGCGTGCCGGTCTACACGGCTTCCGCCGCGGTGCTGAAGGAGCTGGTCGGCTACAAGATGGTCCGGGGGCTTCTGTGCATGTTTCAGCGGAGAGAGAATCCGGGGCCTGCACAGATGGCCGCAGGAGCCTCGAGAATCGTCCTTCTGGAGCGGGTGACCAATCCGACCAATGTGGGTGCGATCATTCGTTCTGCGGCCGCTCTGTGGGTGGACGCGGTGATTCTAAGCGCGGACTGCGCGGATCCGTACTACCGGCGGGCAGCCAGGGTGAGTATGGGCAATGTATTTGCCCTGCCGTGGGCGTATCTGCCGGCCAATGTCTCGTGCGCGGATTATATCCGCAGCCTGCGGGCGCAGGGATTTACCGCGGCTGCGATGGCGCTTGACGAGCGCGCGGTGCGGCTGGGGTCGGAGGAACTGTCCCGGGCGGAGAAGCTGGTGATCGTCATGGGAAGCGAGGGCGAGGGCCTGCGGCCGGAGACCATCGAGGCCTGTGACGCGACGGTCATGATTCCCATGAGCCGGGAGGTAGATTCGTTAAATGTGGCCGCGGCGAGCGCGGTGGCCATGTGGGAACTGAGGAAACGGTCATGAAGATGAGAGAGATTCTGGAGGGAGACCGGGAGAGGCTGTTCGCTAAGCTTGCGAAGGCGGACACCGCGGAGCGCGCCGTGGCGTGCTGCGAGGATGAGCTGAGCCGGATGCTCCTGACGTATCAGGAGAGCGCGCCGTCGGCGCAGGCCGGGGAACTGGCGTCTTCCCTGCTGGAGATGCTGCGGGCGGCCCTGACATTTGCAGACTGTTCGGGCGACGTGCGGACGTATGAGAGGATCGGCGGGAGCGGTGAGTCCCGGCGTTCACCGGTGCCTGCGGGCCTACTTGCCCTGCTGTGCCTGACGGCCTGCGGTGCGGTCAATGTGCTGGCGCCGAAGACGCTGTGGGTGCTCGCGGTGGTGCTTGCCGCGGCGGCCTGCTTCTTCTGCCTGCGGTGCGGGACGCTGATCGGAGCCGCGAAGGCAAAGCCTGCGCAGAAGGAGCTGATCACGGAGGTCCTGCCGGAGCCGGAGAAGCTGTACCGGACGCTGCTCGCGTGCGCGACGGTGGCGGATCAGTTGCTGGACGACGCGTATCTGGCAGAGCGGAAGGAGAGCGGGGAGCTGCATCTGGCGATGGACCGCCGGGGCAATCTCCCGGAGGAGGAGCTGTCGCTTCTGACTTCGGTTCTCGAGTCTGCCTATGCAGCGGAAGCCGAGGACGACGCGGCGCAGGGGATCATCTCCGAGATCCGCTTCTACCTGCATAAGCGCGGCATCGAGATGGAAGAGTGCAATGACAGCAATGTCCGGTGGTTTACGAGGATGCCGGGAAGCCGCAGGAGGACGCTGCGGCCGGCCCTGGTGCAGGACCAGACGGTGCTGGTGAAGGGACTTGCCTCCGGCAGCTTCGGAGAGGAATGAGGCTCGTATGGAACGGTTTTTTGGATTTGACCTGGGAGACGCCGAGAGCGCGGTGGCGGTGCTTGCCGCGGAGCGCGGGGCGAAGCCGGAGATTCTGACGGTACGGGACGCGAAGAGCATGATCACGGCCTACGCAAGACTCCTCAACCAGGAGCTGCTCATCGGCGAAAATGCGTGCTATCACCCGGACGCGGTGGAGCGTAAGATCCGGTTCAAGAGCCGGTTTCTGACGGACGCGGAGAGCCACCGGGACGTGAAATGCTTCGCGGCGGGCGTGCTGGGCGAGCTGTACTTAAGCGGCGACCTGGTGCAGAACGAGGACTGCTGTTTCTACGTGGGCTGCCCGGCGGGCTGGGATAAGGCCGCCAGGGAGCAGTACCGGTATATATTCGAGAAGGTGGGCTATCCGCCGGTCAAGATCATCTCGGAGTCCAGGGCGGCGCTCGTGAGCGCGTGCCAGTCGAAGCATCTGCAGGTGGGGTATGATATCCTGTCCCACCCGGTGCTGGTCGTGGATATCGGTTCTTCCACCACGGATTTCGCGTACATCGCGAAGGGCAAGGAAGTGGAGCTTCGCACGGCGGGCGAGGTGCGCCTGGGCGGCGGAATCATGGACCAGATCGTGCTGGACGAGGCGGTGAGCGCGTCCCGGCACGAGAAGGAGATCCGCGCGGTATTTGCCAAGAGCGAGCCGTGGCGCAGCTACTGCGAGTTCGCCGCGAGGCGGCTGAAGGAGAAATATTATGCGGATGAAGAGTACTGGAGGAGCCATGAGTGCTCCCAGATTCTCTCCATCAGCTATGACAGGACATATAAGCTGAAGCTGGTGATGAACGCACAGATCTCCGAGAAGGTGCTGGAGAGGAAGAGCCGCTTCCTGGAGAACCGGTCATTTAAGGAGGTCTTCGTCGAGAGCCTCTGTGAGACGCGGCGGCATATCAAGGACGAGATGCCGGAGCTGATCTTCATGACCGGAGGCGTTTCGAAGCTGGAGGCGACGCACGACTGGTGCCGGGAGGTCTACCCGGACGCGGTGATCATCACGGAGGCCGCGCCGGAGTTTTCGGTCGCGAGGGGCCTGGCCTACTGCGGGCGGATCGATGAGGAGACGCGCCAGTTTATGCAGGAGCTGGAGAATCTGAAGGATTCTTCGGTGGTGGAGCGGATTGTGGCCGAGAATATCAATGATCTCTACCGCAAGGCCGTGGATTCCCTGACGGGGCCGATCCTCGAGAACGCGGTCCTGCCGGTGATCGAGGAGTGGAGAGAAGGGCGGATCGAGCGCCTCTGCGACATCGACGCGGTGCTGGAGAAGGAAATCACGGCCTACCTCCACACCGAGGAAGCGAGGGAGCTTCTGCTCAAGCCGGTGGCGGCGTGGCTTAAGCCCGTCGCGTACGAGCTGGAGGAGCACACGGTGCCGATCTGCGTGAAGCACGGGGTCCCTTACCGGGCGCTGAGCCTGACCTCCTACCTGTAGGTCTCCGAGATCGACATCCGCGTGGAGGCGAAGAATGTCTTCGCGGTGGAGGAGATCACCTGGATGATCGACACGATTATCTCTATCGTGGTCGCCCTGCTGTGCGGCGGAAGCGGCGTGGCCCTGGTGGCCAACGGCCTGCCCGGCATGATTGCCGGCGCGGTGGTCTCCCTGATGATCCTGCTGCTCGGCAAGGACCGGATGCAGGAGGCCCTGCTGAAGGCGAAGATCCCGCAGGCGGTGCGGCGGATGTTCCCGAAGAAGTATTTCCGCTCGAGGCTCGATAAGATGACCGAGCAGGTGAAGGATAACCTCTACGAGACGCTGGAGAAGGAGAAGAATGAGGAGATTACCGACCGGCTGGTCGGGGAGATCTCCGCGCAGATCGAGGAGTGCCTGAGCAAGATGGCGAAGGTCGTGGAGATCCCGCTGGGCTGAGAGGAGAAACGATGGCGGAACTGACGTTGGAAGAGAAGAAGCTGGCGCTTCTGGAAGGATTGGCAGGGAGTGCATTTCCGCCGGTGTGCCAGGCGGGGCCGGTCCGGGACGAGATGATGGCCATGGACGACGGCGTGAAGCTGCACACCTGGATCTGCCTGCCGCAGACCGACGGGCCGGTGCCGGTGATATTTACCAGGACCTGCTATCCGCACCTGGAGTATAAGTACCGGATCTATGCGAAGGGATTTGCCGAGAGGGGCTTCGGCTTCGTCTGGCAGTACTGCCGGGGCCGGGAGGCCTCGGAGGGGACCTTTGTCGCAAATGTGCAGGAGAGGGCGGACACGCTCTGCACGGCGCGGCGGCTCAGGTCCATGCCCTGGTGCGGGCGCCTGGGCTATTACGGACATTCTTATACGGCGATGATCGGCTGGTCGATGGCGGACGCGGCGGAAGGCCTGGTGGACGCGATGTTCCTGGAGGAGTACGGGACCGACCGTTTCGCCTCGGTCTACCAGAAGGGATGCTTCCGGCACGATATTATCACGGCATGGTCGATGGAAAACGGATCGAAGCCTGTGACGGCCGCGTATGAGGATTACCTCGCAAGCTGCCGCTACCGGCCGCAGACCGAGGTTGACGAAGCGCTGTGGGGCGAGAGAAATGATACTTACCGGGAATATGTCTCGAGTCCTTCGCAGGGGGATCCGCTCTGGCAGGAGGGCTGGTGGAAGCAGCTGAGGGAGATCCCCTCGCGCACGAAGATCCCGGTCTGTGTCATGAGCGGGTGGTATGACCATCACCACGGCAGCAGCATGCGGACCTGGGAGAGGCTCTCGGAGGAGGCGAAGGCGCACAGCCGGCTCGTGGTGGGCGGCTGGAATCACTCGCTTCGGACCTGTATGCCGGGAAGGCCGGCAGAGCACGCGGATACGGCGGACCTGCCCCGGGTGCTTGACTGGTTTGACCGGACGCTCCGGCACCCGGAGCAGCCCGTGGAGCCCGGCTGTGACTATTATGTCATCGGCGCGGACCGGTGGATCGGCCGGATGCCGAAGACCAGAGAGGTGGTATTCTGCCCGGACGCGTCTTCGGAGCTTCGCGGCGGGGCTTATGTCCTGCGGGAGGACGTCCCGGAGGTGACCGGCCGCGTCAGCTACATCTATGACCCGGAGAATCCGGTGATGAGCCGGGGCGGCGACTCGCTCTTTAAGACAAAGGAGCAGGTGGGCAGCCTGCCGGTCGGACCTGCGGGGGAGAGAGAGGACGTCATCAGCTTCGTAAGCGAACCTCTCGAGAAGCCGCTCACGATCTGCGGCCCGGTGCGGGCGTATCTGCACGTGAAGAGTGATGCGTATGATACGGCCTTCGCGGTGAAGCTCTCGGAGATCCGGGACGGTACGGCTTATCATATCCGGGAGTCGGTGACAACCATTGCCGCGGACCTTCCGGAGGGAGAGCATTATATCCCTCGTTCGGAATGCGTGGTATGCGTGGAGATGTGGGACATCTGCTATCAGCTCGCGAAGGGAAGCCGGCTGAGGATGGATATCACGTCGTCGGACTTCCCGGAATATCACATTCACGGGAATGTGGCCGGACCGTGGGCGAAGATGCGGGTGCAGAAGAAGGCCAGGCAGACGATACTGACCGGAGGGGAGAAGGCTTCGCGGCTGGTGATTCCGGCAGCGGAGGAAGAGATATAACGTGGATATTGTATTTGTCATAAACAGCCTGCTGCTCGGCGCGGGGCTTGCGATGGACGCGTTCTCGGTGTCGATCGTCAACGGGATGAATGAGCCGCGGATGAAGCGGGGGCGGATGTGCCTGATCGCGGGAACGTACGCGGGCTTTCAGTTCCTGATGCCGGTCATCGGATGGTTCTGCGTGCACACCATCGCCTCGTATTTCCGGGCGGTGGAGCCGTGGATTCCGTGGATCGCGCTGGTCCTGCTTCTGTGGATCGGCGGGAGCATGATCCTGGAGGGAATCCGGGGCGGAAAAGAAAAAGAGGAAGAGACGCAGGAGAAGCCGGCCGCGCGTGTGGGTACGGGACTGCTGCTGGCGCAGGGTGTGGCGACGTCGATCGACGCGCTCTCGGTGGGATTTACCATCGCGGATTACCGGGCCGGCGCGGCGCTGGCCTGTGCTCTGATCATCGCAGGGGTGACAATTGTCATCTGCCTGTGCGGGCTGCTCTTCGGCAAACGCTTCGGCGAGCGGCTGGCCGACCGGGCGCAGGTGGTCGGCGGACTGATCCTGATCGGCATCGGGGTTGAGATCGTCCTGCGCAGTATTCTGGGATAGAAAGGGAAGAATCGAATGAATGAATCGTGTGTGGAACTGATCCGGAAGCTCTCGGAAGCGGCCGGACCGTCGGGATTTGAGGATGAGGTGCTCGCGGTGGTGCGGGAGGCCGTGCCTTTCATCGGGAGGATCGAGGAGGACAGCCTGCGCAATCTATATCTCTACCGGAAGGAGCATGCGGGGAATAAGCCGGTGCTCATGCTGGATGCCCACGCGGATGAAGTGGGTATGATGGTGCAGGCCGTCAAGCCGAACGGGACGCTGCGTTTCCTGGAGATCGGCGGGATCGCCTACGGGAGCCTGCCTTCTGCCGCGGTGCGCGTGAGAAATGCGCTCGGCGAGTACATCCCCGGCGTGGTAGCGATGAAGCCGCCGCATTTTATGGGGAAGGACGAGAAGCTGCAGTTTGACGGGCAGAGCCTGGTGATCGACATCGGGGCGACCAGCCGCGAAGAGGCGGAGGAGGTCTTCCATATCCGGATCGGTGAGCCGGTGGTGCCTGCGACGCGGTGCACGTTCGATGAGAAGAACGGGCTCTTCTTCGGCAAGGCGTTTGACGACCGGATCGGGGTGGCGGCGCTGATTGAGACGCTGCGGCGCCTGGACGGGAAGGACCTGCCCTGCGACGTGGTGGGCGTGATCTCCTCGCAGGAGGAGGTGGGCGACCGGGGCGCGCGTGTGGCGGTCCGGCGTGTGAAGCCGGATGTCGCGCTCTGCTTCGAGGGATGCCCGGCGGACGATACATTTACGGAGGATTACCTGATCCAGACGGCCCTGAAGAAGGGGCCGATGATCCGGCACATGGACCGGTCGATCATCTGCAACCCGAGATATCAGCGGTGGACGATGGATCTGGCGGAGAGAGAGGGGATCCCCCTGCAGACCGCGGTTCGCGCGGGAGGCGGCAACAACGGAGCGGTCATCAACCTGGCCGATCACGGTGTGCCGGTGATTGTGGCAGGAATCCCGGTCCGGTACATTCACTCGATGAACTGTATCGCGGCTTATCAGGATTTTGACGCGGCAGCGGCGCTTGCGTGCGCGGTCGCGGAGAAGATGACGAGGGAACAGATCGAGGCTTTCTAAAGCCTTGCAGATACAAAAGGAAGTTTGAGATGTACGAGTATCTGACAGAAGAGCTGGGGCGCCGGTTTGAGACGGTGGCGGTGTTGAAGGAGCAGGAAGGCAAGAGGATCGTGCGTGTGCGCCACAAGGAGACGCGCACGGAGTATGCCCTCCTGTCTCTGCAGGCCTCGGGAGAGCTGGGAGAATGCTACCGCAGGCTGCTGCCGGTCTCTCACCCGAATCTGCCGCAGATCTATGAGGTTGCGGAGAAGGAGGACCGGCTCCTGGTGCTGGAGGAGTATATCAAGGGGGATTCGGCGGCGGACATGCTCCGGGAGAGCGCCTTTACACCGGCTGAGGTGCGACGCATCGCCCTGGATGTCTGTCAGGCCCTGATCGTGCTGCACGAGCGGGGGATCGTACACCGTGACGTAAAGCCCGAGAACCTGGTTCTGCGGGGAGACCGGACGATCCTGCTGGATCTGGATGCTTCCAGGGTCCGGAAGGAGGAACAGGCGTCGGACACGATGATCCTGGGGACGATCGGCTACGCCGCACCTGAGCAGTACGGAATCTCGCAGAGCGACGGACGGGCCGACATCTACGCGCTTGGAGTGACGATGAATCAGATGCTCACGGGAGAGCACCCTTCGGTGCGCCTGGCCGGCGGAAGGTTCGGCCGGATCATCTCCCGGTGTACGATGATCGATCCGAATCTTCGCTTCCCGGACGCAAGGAGCCTGATGGAGGTGCTGGCATGAGCAAGAAATGTATTCGATGCGGGGCGCCTCTTCCGGACGAGGCGCATTTCTGCCCGGTCTGCACGGCGGTCCAGGAGGAGAAAACGGTTCTTGCTCCTGAGAGGATCCGCCCGAAGCGGAGGAAATGGCTGGCGGCCGGCGGGCTGCTGGCGATTGCGGTGATCCTCGCGATTCTTCTGTGGCCGAAGGCGAAGACCTATGACGATCAGGGAAGCGCGGAGCTGGTGTACGCTTCCGGCGGGGAGAGCTGGCACCTGGTGCTTCGCAATTCGACTTCGGATTTCTTCCACTGGCGGGACCCGATGCCGGTCTACCAGAGGCGGGTAAAGCCCGGTGTGCAGGCGGCCATCCCGCTGCAGCTTTATGTCTACCG
>JAFPYK010000343.1 GCA_017412265.1 Lachnospiraceae bacterium | reverse complement strand
CGGAGACCGGGTCACGGTGGAGCTTTCCCCGTACGATCTGAGCAAAGGCAGGATCACCTGGAGAAACAAGTAACAGCAGCACGTAACAGTTTTGCCGGAAATACCGCTGTGAACCGCGAAATATTCGTGGCTTTGCACAGAAAGCATGTCCTTGTAATTTGCGGGAAGCGGTGATATAATAATTCGGCGACTTTTATTGGCCGGGAAAGGAGGATCGATATGAAAGTCAGATCTTCAGTCAAGCCGATTTGCGAAAAGTGCAAGGTTATCAAGAGGAAAGGTTCCATCAGAATCATCTACGTGAACCCGAAGCACAAGCAGAGACAAGGCTAAGACGTAAAGTTCAAATCTAACAGGAGGAAACAGCACAATGGCTCGTATTTCAGGCGTTGATTTACCGAGAGAGAAGCGTGTGGAGATCGGACTCACCTATATCTATGGTATTGGTGTGACCAGCTCCAACAGAATTCTGTCTCAGGCCGGAGTGGATCCCAACACGAGAGTGAAGGATCTCACCGATGACGAAGTGAAGAAGATTGCCGAGATCATTGCCGAGACCCAGGTCGTCGAAGGTGACCTGCGCAGACAGACCGCTATGGATATCAAGCGGCTCACTGAGATCGGCTGCTATCGCGGGATCCGTCATCGTAAGAGCTTGCCCTGCCGCGGTCAGAAGACCAAGACAAACGCAAGAACCTGCAAAGGCCCGAGAAAGACAGTTGCCAACAAGAAGAAGTAATCAGGCAAGGTAACAAGAATTCAGAATCACGTTGCATGTTTTAATAACAGGAGCGTAAGATTCATCATTAATTTTGCGAGAAAGTAGGTTAGTTTAATGGCAAAGCAGCAGAAGTCCAGCGCGAAGAAGGTCTCGGCCAAGAAGCGCGTTAAGAAAAACGTTGAACGCGGCCAGGCGCACATTCAGTCTTCGTTTAACAATACGATTGTTACGCTGACTGACCTCCAGGGCAACGCTCTGTCCTGGGCAAGTGCGGGTGGTCTGGGATTCAGAGGTTCAAAGAAATCTACTCCGTACGCAGCCTCCATGGCTGCGGAAACTGCCGCAAAAGCAGCTATCGTCCATGGTTTAAAGTCTGTCGACGTTATGGTGAAGGGTCCGGGTTCCGGCCGTGAGGCAGCGATTCGTGCGCTTGCAGCATGCGGAATCGAAGTAACCAGCATTAAGGACGTGACCCCGGTGCCGCATAACGGCTGCCGTCCGCCGAAGCGCAGAAGAGTATAATCAGGAGGTAGAATACAGTGGCAGTTAACAGAGTTCCTGTTCTTAAAAGATGCAGATCCCTCGGCCTCGAACCGGGCTACCTGGGCGTCGATAAGAAATCAAACAGAGAATTAAAGAGAGCCAACCGTAAGATGAGTGAGTACGGAAGCCAGCTGCGCGAGAAGCAGAAGGCTAAATTCATCTACGGTGTGCTGGAGAAGCCCTTCCGCAACTATTTTGAGAAGGCTTCCCGCATGAAGGGCCAGGTCGGTGAGAACCTGATGGTCCTTCTGGAGCGCAGAATCGACAATGTTATCTTCCGTCTCGGCTTCGCAAGAACCAGAAGAGAGGCTCGTCAGATCGTCGGTCACAGACACGTTCTCGTGAACGGCAAGATCGTGATCATCCCCTCCTACCTGATCAGCGCAGGCGATGTCGTGGAGATCAAAGAAAAGGCAAAATCCACCAAGAGATACGAAGAAGTCCTTGAAATGACCAACGGCCGCATTGTTCCGGCATGGCTGGATTGCGATCGTGAGGCTCTGAAGGGCACCATCAAGTCTCTTCCGACCCGTGAAGAGATCGATGTCCCGGTGGACGAGCTGCAGATCGTCGAGTTGTACTCCAAGTGAGTAAGTAACTGTGGGCCAACAAAAAGGAGGTATTTTTCTTGTTTGATTTTGAAAAACCTAACATTACGATTGATGAGATCTCCGATGATAAAAAGTTTGGCCGCTTCGTTTGTGAACCCCTCGAGAGAGGCTACGGTCTTACGCTGGGCAACTCTCTGAGAAGAATCATGCTTTCCTCTCTGCCCGGCACAGCTGTCAGCCAGGTAAAGATCGACGGTGTTCTGCATGAGTTCTCCTCCATCCCCTTTGTCAAGGAAGATGTGACGGAGATCGTCATGAACATCAAGTCCCTCTGCATCCGGAACAATTCTTCTTCCAACGATCCGAAGACTGCGTTCATCGATTTTGAGGGCGAGGGTGTGGTCACCGCAGCTGACATCCAGTGTG
>JAFPYK010000342.1 GCA_017412265.1 Lachnospiraceae bacterium | reverse complement strand
TGGCTGCATGCATCTTCTCTCCGTCGACGTCGGCCATCGCGCCGGGTTTGTCGGAAGCGACCGAGATGTAGCAGGCGCCGCCGTCATGCTGATACTTGGTCTTGTCGTATCTCCACTGGGGAATCTCCGAGAGCACCTCGGTTGTCTCGTACTCATAGCCCATCCTGGTGATCTCGGTATCGCGCCACTCGACGCTCACATAACGCGCGCCGGCCTCATAGGCGTACTTCACGACCTTTCTCACAAAAGCAGCATCCTGCACGTTGGCGTTGATGACCACCGGCTGGTCCTTCTGCACGTTGGCGCCTTTTCTTACCACAAGCTCTGCCAGCTTGTCATACATCTTCTCAGAAACCATTCTATCTCTCCTATATTACAATCATCATATTATTTTCAAATAAACCGGCTCCTTCGTCACTCCGCCTGCGGCTTCCCTTTGTACTCGAGGCACAGCATCGTCAGATCATCAAACTGCTCTCCCTCTCCTACAAACTCATTGACCGCCGTGTGGACATTGGTCAGGATCTTCTCCGTCGAGGCTTCCGGCTCCAGATTCAGCGCCTCCAGCATCCGGTTCGTGCCAAACATCTGCGTCTCGGTATCCGTAGCCTCCGGCACGCCGTCCGTGTAGACGAACACCTTGTCCCCGGGCTTCAGCTGGATCTCATACTCCTTGTAGCGGATTCCCTCCATACCGCCGATGACCAGTCCGTGCTTGTCCTTGAGCAGCTCGAACCGTCCGGTCTGCATCAGCGCCGGGTACTCATGTCCCGCATTTGCCGCCGTGATCTTGCCGGTGCTGATCTCCAGTATTCCCAGCCACACCGTGACAAACATCTCCGTCGAGTTATCGGAGCAGATGCCCTCGTTGGTCTTGGTGAGGATCTCCGCTGCCGACCTGCCCAGCATCGCGCAGCTCTGCAGGATGACCTTGGAGATCATCATGAAGAGCGCCGCGGGCACGCCCTTGCCGCTGACGTCCGCGATGACCATGCACAGATGATCGTCGTCAATCAGGAAGAAGTCGTAGAAATCGCCGCCGACATCCCTCGCAGGCGTCATCGACGCATAGATCTCGAACTCGGTCCGGTCCGGGAACGGCGGGAACTGATGCGGAAGCATGCTCTCCTGGATCGCCTTGGCCATCTGCATCTCCGAGGTGATTCTCTCATGCTCCAGCGCCTCCTGGTGCCTGCGCTCCATCTCCCTCGTCTTCCTCCGGACGTAATGCAGGACTCCGACGCTGATCAGGGCAAATGCCGCCAGGACGGCCACGATGTAGAACCACGTCTCCTCGTAAAATGCCTTCTCCTTGGCAATCTCCACCGACATCGCCGCGCTCTCGCGACCGAGAGCATCCTTCAGCTGCATGACGAACCGATAATTGCCTCCCGGCAGGTTGGTATAATACACCGGCTCAAACTCACTGCGCGGTTTCGTCACATAATCCCGGTCGAATCCTTCCAGCCGGTAAGACACCTTCGGGTCCGTCAGAGAATAATTGAATACGTAGGCATAAACCGTCAGCTTCTGCACCTTGGGAGGAACCTGGAAATTCCCCTTTTCATCCGGATAGATGCGCCTGCCGTCCGCGTCCAGATAAGGAATCGCCATCTTCAGGTCACTGACGTCGTCGATCGGCTCTTCGATATTGACCTTGACCACACCGGCGGAGCCCGGGATATAGAGGTCCCCCGCATCCGTCAGCTCTCCGTAGGAATTGCTCGTCGCCGTGCAGGCCATGCCGTTGCCCAGCCCGTAGTGCACCGCGTGAATCTCCTGGTCGGCCAGCAGCTCTTCGGTCGGTATCACGTAGATCCCGTTGCTGCTGATCACCCACATATCGTCCTTGCTGTTCTGGTACAGGTCAAAATTATTGAAATAAGGGAGATTCTTGACGGATGTCACCTGATAATCCTTATCCATATACGCGATAGAATTACTGCCGACAATCCAGTAGATATCCCTCTGATTATCCTTTTTGATACGCATCACGGTATCCGTGCCGAGTCCGCTCTCGCTGTCGATGCAGCGCGTTCCCTGCGGATTGAGCACATAGATGCCGCCGCCGTTCGAGCCCGCGAGAATATCCCCGTTCTCTCCCTCGCACACGGTCAGTATCTCCTGGTTCACGATCTCCTGCGGCCTGCCGTATTTGGCGATGACGGATTTCCCCTCAATCACACAGACACCTCCGGTGCAGGCGACCAGGATCTTGCCGTCGCTTGTCTCATAGACCGCGCGGACATGATCGGAATACAGCCCGTCCGCCTTTGTAAATGCAACGGCCTCACCGTTCGCATAGCGGATCAGGGCAGGAGAACGATAGGTCGAAATCCACAGATAACCCTGGCTGTCCGAGATGACGGAGCGGATCCGGGCTCCCTCCAGAACCTGGATCAGGTCATCACCCTCAAACACCTCGCCGTAAGCCGCTTTATAGCTCTTCAGCGGAAGCGATTCGACCCGTTTGTCGCGATCGAGGACGATCAGCCCGGTGTCCGTAGCCACAAAAAGCTTGTCCTCGTAGATGCAGGTAGAGTTCACGACGCATTCCTCAAGCCCGTAGCCGGCGAACACGTCCGTAAACCGGTTGTATGTCAGTTTCATCACGCCCTGGCGCGAAGAAGCAAACCACAGATTTCCCTCGTAATCCGCCACAGCCTGATAGATCGAATTGTTCATCGGAAGGTCAGCCAGCGAGTGGAAGCCGTCCTCGTCCAGCACACCGATACCGTTGCGCGCACAAATCCAGATCTTGCCGTCAATCAATCTCAGGTGCGTGACGCTGGTCAGCGGAGAGATGTCATATTCCTGTATCTCCTCCGGCTGGTTGATCGGATCCCCGTAGAACACCTGGCTCTCCTGCGTGCCGATATAGAGCTTTCCGATGTTGTCCGGGTCGGGAAGGATGCTGGTCACGCCTCGCACGGGGCTCTCCAGGTTGCCGATATAGTGGATCACTTCCCCGTCGCGCATGGTGAAGAAGTCATCGCCGGAGGTAATGCCGTACATCAGTCCGTCATATCCGCGGACCACCTGCTCCATGCAATTATTCATAATGCGGTGGTCCTGCACCTCCACCATGGTCATATCCGGGTAGATCATCGTAATTCCCCCGGTGGTGGCAACGTAGATCACACCGTTCACATTCTCTTCGATGTCGCAGATCTTGTCCGACCCCAGCCCGTCTGCTTTGCTCCACATCCGGACCTGGCCCTGCTCCATCATAGCCAGTCCGCGGTCATTGGTGCCGATCCACAGACGGTTGTTGCGATCCGCCAGCAGGCACACCACGCTTGAGATCCCCGAGGCTTCGTCCAGCTGCTCAAATGTCGTGCCGTCATAGCGGGTCAGGCCGCTGTAGCTTCCGATCCAGATGAATCCGTCCTCCGTCGTGACGATATCATTTGCCTCGGAAGTCGCAAGCCCGTTGGTATTGTTGTAAATGACCGCCGTACACTTGTCTCTGTCGCGGACAGGATCCACGACCTTTCTGTCGCCAAGGTCCTCCGCTGCACTTGCGGAGGCTGCGGGCAGCAAAAATAAGAGCGCCAGACACATAAGTGTCAGGAGCCTGCGAATTCTTCTGTCTGCACGCCCGAATAAGTCAGCCATCCGGTTCCCCCCCCCTGTATCATACACAATCCGTCAGAGCACAGTTAACAGGGCCCGGCCTCATCCTGTGTAAGGCGAACATCCGGTCCCTGGAAGCTTCTAAGTCATGATGTGAAACACCAGATGTGTTTCATCTGGTCTTTGTAGAACGCAAGGAAACGTTCTACAGACTATATTATCAGAGATCTCTCTGTTTGAAAAGCGAAAAGCCCGAAGAAACAGAAAGAGACCGCTCGTCCGTGAATACTTCCAACGAACGAGCGGCCGCATATCTTCTCATAAACCCACACACACGGCAGATCAGAAGTACAGCTTCTCCTCGAAATACGCCGTCAGATCCTCGATCTTCACTCTCTCCTGAGCCATCGTATCACGGTCACGAACCGTCACACAGCCGTCCTCAGCAGAATCAAAATCATACGTCACGCAGTAAGGCGTGCCGATCTCATCCAGTCTGCGGTATCTCTTGCCGATGTTGCCGCGGTCGTCAAACTCGCAGTTCCATCTCTTCGACAGCTCCGCGAAGACCTTCTCCGCGCCCTCGTTCAGCTTCTTCGAAAGCGGAAGCACACCGATCTTCACCGGTGCCAGTGCCGGATGGAAATGCAGCACCGTACGCATATCGCCGCCCTCCAGCTCTTCCTCGTCGTAAGCGCTGCACAGGAACGCCAGCGTCACGCGGTCCGCGCCAAGAGAAGGCTCCACGACGTAAGGCACATACTTCTCATGCACTTCGTCGTCGAAATACGTCAGATCCTCACCCGAGACATTGATGTGCTGGGTCAGGTCGTAATCGGTACGGTCGGCGATGCCCCAGAGCTCGCCCCAGCCGAACGGGAAGAGGAACTCGATGTCGGTCGTGGCCTTGCTGTAGAAGGAAAGCTCCTCCTTCTCGTGGTCGCGCAGACGCATCTCATCTTCCTTCATGCCCAGAGACAGCAGCCAGTCGCGGCAGAACCCTCTCCAGTACTCGAACCACTCCAGATCCGTGTCAGGCTTGCAGAAGAACTCCAGCTCCATCTGCTCGAACT
>JAFPYK010000341.1 GCA_017412265.1 Lachnospiraceae bacterium | reverse complement strand
TTTCTCGGGAGGCTCTGGGAGAGAGACGTGGAGATGCTGGAGAACGGAAGCATCCTGACACCGTACGGGATCCGCATCTACGGCCTGGCGCTGGACATGAGCTATTACAAGAGAGGCAGGGTCAAGCCGTTCTCCGCGGCGGACCTGGACCGTCTGATCGGGATGAAGGATCCGGAGGAGTTCGTGATCCTGATGGCGCATGACCCGGTGTATTTCCCGGCATATGCGCTGTGGGGGGCCAATCTCACGGTGAGCGGCCACCAGCACGGCGGAATGTTCCGCCTGCCGGGCATCGGAGGCGTGATCTCGCCGCAGCTGTCGCTTTTCCCGAAGTATGACGCGGGAGAATACCACGCGCCGGACGCGCAGATGATCCTGTCCCGGGGGCTCGGAAGCCATCACGTGGATCTGCGTTTTTTGGGAAATGCCCCGGAATTTGTCGGAATAGTGCTTGATAAATGAGGGTATTTTGTGAGAAAATAAACTAGTTATAGACAGATAGCAAAATGACGGAATGGTGACAGTATGGCGATCACAGTAAAGGTGGAAGCGTTTGAAGGACCTCTGGACCTGCTGCTTCAGCTGATTGAGAAGAATAAAGTGAATATTTATGATATTCCGATCGCGCTGATCACCGACCAGTACATGGAAGCACTGCATGCGATGGAGCATCTGGACCTGGACGCGATGAGCGATTTCCTGCTGATGGCGGCGACGCTGCTGAGCATCAAGGCGAGGATGATGCTTCCGGTGCAGAAGGATGAGAATGACGAGGAGATCGACCCGAGAGAAGAGCTGGTGCGGCGCCTGCTGGAGTATAAGATGTATAAGTATATCTCCAGGGAGCTGCGCGACAAGGAGTTCGAGGCCGGTTTCCAGCTGTATAAACAGGCGACCATTCCCGCGGAGGTAGAGGATTACCGCGAGCCCATCGACCCGGGCGAGGTGATCGCGCACTCCGGGGTGGACGCACAGAAGCTCTATGACACGTTCGAGCAGGTGATGCGGCGCAGCGCGGACAAGATTGACCCGGTGCGGTCGCGGTTCGGGCGGATCGAGCGCGAGGAGGTCAGCGTCGCGGAGAAGATGACCTACGTGCGCCGGTATCTGCACGGGCACCGCAAGATGCGTTTTCGCGACCTCCTGCAGAAGGGCGGCAGCCGGACCGAGGTGGTCGTGACGTTCCTCTGCGTGCTGGAGCTGATGAAGGTGGGGGCCATCCGGCTCAGGCAGGAGACCCTGTTCTCGGAGATTGATATCGAATACCTGGGGAGGGAAGATGAACCTATCGACATTGGAAGCGAGTATTGAAGCGATTCTCTTCAGTATGGGGGAAGCCGTGGACAGCGAACGCATCGCGGTGGCGATCGAGCAGGACGCGGAGACGACTCGCAGGATTATACGCAATATGATGGACCGGTACGAGGCGGAGAACCGGGGAATCATGATTATCGAGATGGACGGATCGTTCCAGATGTGCACCAAGCCGGATTATTTCGACTGCTTGAAGAAGCTGATCCACCTGCCGAAGAAGCATATGCTGACAGAGGTGATGCTGGAGACGCTCTCCATCATCGCCTATAAGCAGCCGATCACCCGCGGGGAGATCGAGGCGATCCGCGGCGTCAGCTCGGATCACGCCATCAACCGGCTGATTGAATTCCGCCTGATTGAGGAGAAAGGACGCCTGAATGCGCCGGGACGCCCGATCCAGTTCGGAACCACGCAGGAGTTCCTGCGAAGCTTCGGCCTGCAGTCGCTGGACGACCTGCCGGTGATCCGCCCGGAGAAGGTGGAGGATTTCAAACTGGAGGCAGAGAAGGAATACGACGACCAGCAGATGGAACTGAATCTGCAGGTTTAGGGAGCGCCCATCGGGGGCTTCTGCAATATATCAGATCGGAAGGAGGGAGTATTATGAAGCCGTTTGTAATTACCACGGATACCTCGGCGGACCTGCCGAGAGATTATGTCAACGAGCACCAGATTCCCATCGTTTCACTGAGCTATACGATCGACGGGCAGACGTATGACTGGAGCCACGGGCTTCCCTACGAGGAGTTTTATGCACGTATGAGGGCCGGCTCGATGCCTACGACCTCGCAGATCGTGCCGGAGCAGGCCAGGGAGATGTTCCTGGGACTGATTGCCTCCGGCTATGACATCATCCACGTAGGATTTTCCTCCGCGCTTTCCGGGAGCTACCAGAACGCGGAGATCGCCGCGGCGGAGATCCGGGAGGAGATCCCGGAGGCCCGCATCACGGTGATTGACTCGCTGAGCGCTTCGCTGGGGCAGGGCCTTCTGGTCCACAAGATGGTGGAGATGAAGGAAGCCGGGGCGGACTATGAGACGGTCGCAGCCTGGGGCGAGGAGAATAAGCTGAATCTGTGCCATAACTTTACCGTGGATAACCTCTTTCATCTGTACCGCGGCGGACGTGTGTCGCGTTCGGCCGCCATCCTGGGCACCATGCTTTCGATCAAGCCGCTGCTTCACATGGACGATGAGGGCCGCCTGATCAACCTGGACAAGACCAGAGGCAGGAAGAAATCCCTTCGCTGGCTGGTCGACCGGATGTGTGAGCAGATTCAGGGATTTGACAATGACATCTTCTTCATCAGCCACGGCGACTGCCTGGAGGACGCGGAATATGTCGCAGAGCTGGTGGAGGAGAAGACCGGCATCAAGAAGCATATGATCGGCTATGTGGGTCCGGTCATCGGCGCACATTCCGGCCCCGGCACCGTCGCCTTATTCTTCCTGGGACATCCCAGGTAATGACGGTTTTCCGCGGAGAATGACGGGCAGCTGCAGCCCGGTGCGGATGAGTGAAAGATGCCCGCGTCTTCGCAGGCTTCGTATGACAGAGCAATAAGTGAGGGAGCAAACGCCATGAAAGGCATGTATGAACGCCTTTATCTGAATGATCATTGGGGCTACCGCCCGCATATAACCAAAGAGATGATGAAGCAGGAGTGTGACTGGAAGAAGCTGACGCCGGTCTCGATTCCGCACGCCCCGGTGATCCTGGACGTCCCGCTCAAGGGGGAGAGGGACTGCCACAAGATCTGCGGCTACCGGAAGGAATTTTCGGTGGGACGCAATTACCGCGGGCGCCACATCTTTCTGCACGTGACCAAGCCGGCCTGCCGGATGCAGATCTTCCTGAACGGGGAGATCATCGCGGAGGCGGTGACCGGGGATCCGGAGATCGTCATCGGGATCGGTGACCGCCTGTATTATGACCAGAAGAATGTGCTGATCGTGCGGGCGGACAATGAACATGCTTCCATGGCCCCGTTTGCCGGGCTCTGCTCGGAGGTTTACCTGGAGGTGCGCGGGGAGTTCTTCCTGGCCTCCTGCGAGATGGAGATGGGGGATGACTGTGTCACGAGGATCCGTGTGAACCGCGCCGCGGAGGGCATGAAGGTGCGCCAGAAGCTGCTGGAGACCGGAAGACGGCCGAAGGTGCTTGCGGAGGCGGAGGTTTCCGGCGAGTCCGTGACCTTATCCTTCTCCTGCGAGAGCTTCCGCCGCTGGGATCCCACGGCACCCGCGCTTTACCAGATCGAGACGGAGCTCCTGCTTGGCGGACGCCGGGTGGACGTCATCTTGGAGATGCTCGGATTCGCGCGCAAGGAGTGGAAGGATGGCCATTTCTACCTGAACGGGAACCGGATGCGCATCACGGCGGTGGACCTGCCGGGCGTATTCCCTTATCTCGGCTATTCGGTGCCGGGCTCTTTGGCCGCGGAGGACGTCTCCCGGGTGAAGAAGCTGAGCTGCTTTGACGCGGTGATTTCTTCCGGGCCGTGCTTTACCGAGGAGATCTATGAGCGCTGCGATGAGGAGGGAATCCTCTGCCTGACCGACGATCCGCGCTATGGCAGCCATGCGTGCACGGTCGTGCTCCCCAAGGCGCGGCTTCAGGAAGCGCTGGCCGCTGCGGAGGCAGCCTTCGATCCGGATCCTGCCGTGGCGCTGGGGCGCTGCCTGGGCGGTTCGGAGGAGATCTCGGTCTGCTCCTGGCCTCTCACCGAGTCCTATCCGGTGCGCGGCAAGAAAAATGCGCGGCCGGGCATCTGCAATATCCGCCGCGAGGAGGCTGTTCCTCAGGAATTATACCTGGCGCAGGCCGACGGCGGCCTGAAGGCGAAGCTCCTGATGCAGGAGACGTCGCAGGGCTTCTTTGAGCCGGTTCTGTACACGAACGCTTCCAGGGCGGAATTCTTCCTGGGCGAGAGGAGCCTGGGCGTCTGGGAAGCGGATTCTTCCTATGCGCCGGGACTCAATCACGCGCAGATCCGCATCCCGCAGTTCAGAGAGCGGATGGCCGGCATCTTCGGAAGACTCAATGAGCGGATGGCGAAGGATCTGGAGGACCTTCTCCCCGCGCTTCGAAGCCGCGGCGAGGCCGGGCTCTCGAGGCTCGACAAGGTGAAGCTCCAGATGCTCATGCGGCGCGCGAAGCTCTCCTCGGAGGATATCGTCGCTATGACGGAGGGATATTATACGGACTGGTCGGAGAGAGCCGAGGAGTTCTCGGCCCTGATCCGGGAAGACGGAGAGGAGCTGCACCCGGTGATCCGCCGCCGCAGTTTCGACCATCTCTCGGCGGAGGCCGGCAAGACCCGGTTTATCCCCGCGCGCGGCGCAGATTATACCGAGGTGTGCGTCAGCGCGCTGGATAAGGACGGCGAGCTGTGCGAGCGCTGGCAGGGCGACCTGAGCATCGAATCCAAGGGCCGCGTGGAGGTGATCCCGGGGCCGGAGCTGAAGATCCGCGGCGGAAGAACCACCTTCTATGTGCGGAGCGCAGGCACCAAGGGAGAGGGCGAGGTCCGCGTGAGACGCCCGGATGTGCACCGTGATCCGGTGATTCTGAGATTTTTGATTCAGGAATAATTCGGGGCTATACATTTTCAGATTTTCGTGCTATAATCTGGTACAGGCTGTGAGAGATCACAGCCGCGAGGGGGCGTAGCTCAGTTGGGAGAGCGCTTGAATGGCATTCAAGAGGTCATGGGTTCGACTCCCACCGTCTCCATCGCAGATACCGTCGGCTTCGGCCGGCGGTTTTCTTTTTGCCCGGAACCGGGCAGGGAGAAGAAATCGGTTGACTTTCCGGGCAACCTTGACTACAATAAGCCATGAAGTTTATAAAATTTTTATAAATTCGTTTGAGAGGGGACTATTATGGATATTTTTGAGAAATGCAGAACCTACACCCTGGCCAATGATTACCGGGCGAAAGGGATCTATCCGTATTTCCACGCGCTGGAGTCCCGGCAGGACGTGGAAGTGATCATGGAAGGCAAGCGCAGAATCATGCTCGGATCGAACAACTATCTGGGGCTGACCACGTGCCCGGAGGTGATCGAGGCCGGCATCCGCGCATTTGAACAGTATGGCAGCGGCTGCTCCGGCTCCCGGTTCTTAAACGGTACGCTGCGCATGCATCTGGAGCTGGAGGCGGAGCTCGCGGATTTCGTCCATAAGGACGGGGCCGTGACATTTTCCACCGGATTCCAGTCGAACCTGGGCATCATCAGCGCCATCGTCGGCAAGGGTGATTATGTGATCTGCGACCGCGAGAATCACGCGAGCATCTATGACGGCTGCAAGTTAAGCTACGGCAAGATGGTCCGCTATCATCACAACGACATGCAGGAGCTTGAGAGGCTGCTTCAGTCCGTGCCGGAGAACGCAGGCGCGCTGATCGTGACGGATGGTGTCTTCTCGATGGGCGGCGATATCGCGAAGCTTCCGGAGATCGTGGCGCTGGCGAAGAAGTACGGCGCGCGTGTGATGGTTGACGACGCGCACGGACTCGGCGTCATCGGCGAGGGCGGCAGAGGAACGGCCAGCTATTTCGGCCTTGAGGACGACGTGGACATCATCATGGGTACGTTCTCGAAGTCTCTTGCAAGCCTGGGCGGCTACATGGCGGCTTCCGCAGAGGTCTGCGACTATGTGCGCCACAATTCCAGGCCGTTTATCTTCTCGGCTTCGATTCCGCCGGCAGCGTGTGCCGCGGCTCTTGCCGCGCTCCGTCACCTGAAGGCGCATCCGGAGCTGCCGAAGAGACTGCTCGAGCTGTCCGCTTACGCGAGAGCGGCTTACAAGGCACAGGGACTTCACATCCGCGAGTCCAACACGCCGATCGTCCCGATCTATACGTATGAGGTCGAGAATACTCTGGTCAAGGCGAAGGAGCTCTACGAGGCCGGAGTGTATGTCACTCCGGTGCTTCCGCCTGCGACCGCGCCCGGCGAGTGCCTGCTTCGCACGAGCTACATGGCTTCGCATACCGAAGCCCTCATCGACGAGGCTGCAGAGATCATGGGACGTATCCTGAGATAAAGAACCTTATATGTGTGAAACGCCTCCCGGGTCGAATCAGGGGGCGTTTCTTCTTTGAGTAAGGCGTTTTGAAAAAAGCAAGGAAATCAAAGGATTCCTTGCTTTTTTCATGGCTGAGGCCCGGAGGCCTGCGGCGGCTTCCTGCGGATCAGTGGCTGTGCCGGTGAAGACGGAGACAGAACCGTTCCCGGTGAGGGGGTGCAAATCTTGTAATTTCCCCGGATTAGACATATAATTATTGTGCGAATCTGTAAATAAGGGGGAGTTGTTCCATGAAGCGTTGTCTGTTTTTGACCGCCTGTAATCTGTGCCTGATTGTCGCGCTCCTGATGCCCGCGAGGACTCAGGCGGCGGGTTCCGCCTGGGTGAACGATCGGAGCACCTGGTATTATGTGGATGAGCACGGGCAGAAGCTGACCGGCTGGCAGGAGATTGACGGGGCCTGGTATTATCTGGATCCGTCCGACGGGAAGATGCTGACCGGCTGGCAGGAGATTGACGGAAGATGGTTCTATCTGGGTGGCAACGGCAAGATGCGTACCGGCTGGCAGCAGGTCTCCGGACAGTGGTATTACTTTGGCGGCAACGGCAAGATGCGTACCGGCTGGCAGGAGGTCTCCGGGAAATGGTACTACTTCGGCTCGAACGGCCGGATGCGCACCGGGTGGCAGGAGGTTTCCGGCAAGTGGTACTATCTGGGGACGAACGGTGTGATGCGCATGAACTGGCAGGAGGTCTCCGGCAAATGGTATTATCTGGGGACGAACGGTGTGATGCGCACAAACTGGCAGGAAATCTCCGGCAAATGGTATTATCTGGGGACGAACGGCGTGATGCGCACGAACTGGCAGCAGGTCTCCGGCAAATGGTACTATCTGGGGACGAACGGTGTGATGCGCACCGGCTGGCAGGAGCTCGGCAGCGCTTGGTATTATTTCAACGCGTCCGGCGTGATGGCAGATGACGGAATCTATACCATCTCCGGCAAGAAGTACGCGTTCGCCTCGGGCGGGCGCTGGAGAGGCGAGCAGTCTCCGGTCTTTTTTGCC
>JAFPYK010000340.1 GCA_017412265.1 Lachnospiraceae bacterium | reverse complement strand
CGCCGCCCGCAGCAGCACTCCTCTTCCGCAGGCTCACAGCAGCATCTCACTTCATCCACGGTCTCAACCAACCTTCATCTTAAACTTGCGCACCGCCTTTGCGTCATCGACATCGACCTTCTCGATGTCCGCGCCCAGCGCCTGCAGCTTCTCTTCAAATGTCTCGTACCCGCGCTCCACATAGTGGATCTGCTGCACCATCGTGTAGCCCTTGGCCGCCAGGCCCGCGATCACCAGCGCCGCGCCGGCCCGCAGGTCCGGTGCGAAGACCGTCGCTCCCGTGATCTCCTCCACGCCGTCGATGATGGCCGTATTGCCCTCGACCTTGATGCTCGCGCCCATCTTGAAGAGCTCGTCCACATACATGAAGCGGTTCTCGAAGATGCTCTCCGTCACCGTGGACGTGCCGCGCGACAGCGCCAGAAGCACCGTCATCTGAGGCTGCATATCGGTCGGGAAGCCCGGATAAGGAAGGGTCTTGACCGTCGTGCGGCCCAGCCGCTTGGAAGCAACCACGCGCACCGCGTCGTCAAATTCCTCGACCTCCGCGCCGATCTCGATCAGCTTCGCGGTCAGAGACTCCAGATGCTTCGGGATCACATTTTTAATCAGGATATCGCCCTTCGTCGCAGCCGCGGCGAACATAAATGTGCCCGCCTCGATCTGGTCCGGGATAATGGAATACGTGCTCCCGTGCAGCTTCGGCACACCGGTGATACGGATGATATCCGTGCCGGCGCCCTTGATGTTGGCGCCCATGCTGTTGAGGAAGTTGGCGACGTCAACGACGTGCGGCTCCTTGGCCACGTTCTCGATGATCGTTCTTCCCTCCGCCATACATGCGGCCAGCATGATATTGATCGTCGCGCCGACGCTCACCACATCCAGGTAGATGTGGCTGCCGCGCAGGTGCTCCGCCTCCACGCAGATCATATCCTGGCCGATGGACACCTTCGCGCCCAGGGCCTTGAATCCCTTGATGTGCTGGTCGATCGGACGGCTTCCGATATTGCAGCCGCCGGGCAGTGCCACACGCGCATGGTGATATTTGCCAAGCAGCGCGCCGAGCAGATAATAAGATGCACGAATCTTGCGGATAAATTCATTATCCACATCCATCGCATGGATCTGATGGCTGTTGATGCGCACCTCGTGAGGAGCGGAATGCTCCACATGGGCGCCGATGCCTTCGATCGCCTGCAGCATCACGTTAATGTCTCTTATATCCGGCAAATTATCGATGGTCACCGTCTCGTCGGTCATCGTCGCCGCGGCAAGGATGCCGAGTGCTGCGTTCTTCGCGCCGCCGATCACAACCTCACCGGCAAGCGGTTTTCCACCTTTAATAATGTATTGTTCCATTTCCACCTCGAAAATTAGTGTCTTCCAGTGCTGTCCTATAAGTATATCATATCCTGTCAAGTAGTCAAATCAGCGGCGTTTTTTGCGGACCGAACAGCCAAATGTCCCCAGTTTCTTCCCCAGCGCGAAGTACGTGCCGTGGGAATACGCCAGAAGGCCCGCCGCGTTCAGATCGAAGCGGCCCTTCTCGTCCAGATAAGACGCGTCCACCGAAACGTCCACGACCTCCGCCACGAACATCTCGTGCGACCCCAGGAGCTTCCGCTCCTTCACCTTGCAGGCGATACAGACCGGGCTCTCCGCGATGCCGGGCGCCGACACGCCTTCCATCGCAAGAGGGGTCAGCCCCATCTTCTGATACTTATCCACGTCCCGGCCGGAGGCCACCCCGCAGTAGTCCGTGGCCTTCGCCAGTGCTTCCGTGGTGAGGTTCACCACGAACTCCCCCGTCTCCGCGATGATCGCGTGCGAGTACCGCTCGGGCCGCACCGAGATCGAAATCATCGGCGGCTGCGAGCATACCGTGCCGGCCCAGGCCACCGTCAGGATGTTGGGCTTCTCGCCCGGTCTCTGGCAGCTGACCATCACCGCGGGCAGCGGATAGAGCATATTGCCCGGTTTAAAATGTTCTCGTTTCATGATCGGATTCCCCTGCCGCGGGCGCTCAGATCAGCCGGAAGTCCAGCTCGTCCACGCGGTCTTCCTCCACATGATACTGGAGCACCACGTTCATCAGGCGTCCCTTGAGGGCCAGCATCCGCCGGATCTCCTCTTCCTTGGCATCGGTCAGGTTCTCCGCGTCGGTGACCAGAAGCGTGGCCTCCTCGAGGTCCTCCTCATACCAGTCAAGCTTGATCTCATTGAGCCGCTCCGCGGAGATGCGCGCCACGCGCAGATAGTCGATCGCCTCCACGTTCCAGAGGAACTTCAGGTAATCCATGATAAATGCGTTCGCGTTCTCCGGCGTGCCTTCCACGGCCATCACCAGCATCTCGGGCTCGGACTTTAACGTGGCGACCATCTCGCGAAGATCATGCAGGATCTCCTCATCCTTCGCGTACAGCCGGAAGACCTTGCGGGTGTCCGCCCCGTGATAGATGTAAGCCTCCGGCGGATAGCCGAAGCTCCTCATCTCAGTCTCGCGCACAGGCTCCTTCTTCGCGATCGCCTCTGCCTCAACCACAGCGGCGTCGATCGCCTTCGTCATCGCTCCGGGCTCTGCCTTCGGCGCGGGAGCCGCAGGTGCCGCCTCTTCTTCCTTCTCCTTCGCGGGTTCCTCGGTCAGGACCTCCGCCGCAGCCGCTTCCGCCGCTGCCAGGGCCGCTGCCTCCGCCGCCGCGATCACAGCCACCGCATCGGCAGGTGCTTCCTCCGCCGCAGGAGCCGCGGGTGCTTCCTCCTCAGGGGCCGGCTCTTCAACCGGAGCAGCCTCTTCCTCGGCCGGGCTCTCTTCCTCTGCCGGGGCCTCTTCTGCCGTCTCGCTCTCCGCCTTCGGCGCAGCCAGGATATCCGCAATCGCGGCAACCCTCTCCTCTGCAGGAGCCTCCTCGACAGGTGCTTCCTCAGCGGGCTCTTCCGCGGCAGGAACTTCCTCAGCAGGGACTTCTAAGCCAGGCGCCTCTGCGGTCTCCGAAACCTCCGGGGCCGGCGCTTCCGCCTGCTCCTCCGGAGCGCTCTCAGCTTCCTCAACAGGAGCTTCCTCGACAGGAGCTTCCTCTGCCGGACCCTCCGCAGCCTTCACCTCCGGGACAGCCGCCTCGCGGACTTCCTCCGCCGGGGCCTCCTCCTGCTCCTTCACAGGCGCAGGCGCGGCCTCGCGCACCGCTCTCTCCGCGGCACTCATCTCCCGGGTCTCCGCTCTCGG
>JAFPYK010000339.1 GCA_017412265.1 Lachnospiraceae bacterium | reverse complement strand
CTCTTGTAGATGTCCAGCATGCTCTCCATCTGGTACTTCAGCAGCCACGCCGCACTGTTATACTCCGGCGTCGCCTTCACCACCTCCAGAAGCCTCGGGTAATACTCCTCGGTCTCCCGGATCATCCGGTAGATCCGCTTCCTGCTGAGTCCCCAGGACATCGTCGTCAGGTTGTTGCAGCGGTCCATGCATTTGATCAGGGCCGCCCTGGGATTGCCCGCGATTCCCTCGTAGTAGGCCTTAAGCGCCTCCTCCCGGTCTTCGTCCCCGGGCTTCTTACGCGTCAGCAGCCGCACCAGCTCCTTCGTCTCCTCATTGACCGGCAGCTCCTCGAACGTCTTCCCGCAGTCCTCCACCACATCGTGCAGCATACAGGCCGCGATCAGCTCATCCTCCGCCAGGTCCATCGAGAGCGCGTGACAGGCGAGGTTGAGCGGATGATAGATATAGGGGATCTCCGACCGCTTCCGGTTCTGCCCCTCGTGCGCCTCCACCGCAAAATCAATGGCCCGCAGCGTGTTGTACAGCTTGAAATTCTTCGCCGTCGTCTTCACGTACGTCTTCATGTGCTCCCAGTTATAGATCGCGTCCTTCGTCCGGAAGATGCGGCTCTTCTCCTCCAGAATCGCGGAAACCGACACGTCATAGACCTCCGCGAGCCGGATCAGCCGGTCCGTGTCCGGTTTGTATTCATCCCTCTCCCAGGAAGAGACCGCCTGGAAGCTCACTCCCAGGGCTTCCGCAACCTGCTCCTGTGTGAGCCCCCGGTCTTCCCGGAGGCTCCTCAGATTCGTACCGATACTCATGCTTTCCCTCCCGTCAGCAGCATCGCGGTCTCATACGAGATCTCCTCGATCTCGTCCAGCACGCTGAGGCTGCCGAACCGATAAGGAGAATCCGGCGGCTCGCTCGGATCATAGCCCATCAGCCGGTCCATGATCACCCAGCCGCGGTCCTCCTGCCACTCTCCCTCCTGAAAGAGGAAGCAGTCATAGCCGGTCTTCCTGCCGACCAGCCGTCCGCAGATCAGATAGTAAGTCGTCCCTTCATTTCTCATATCTGTCACCTCCTTGCATGATGATCATACAAAAAGGCCGCAGGAAAATGAAGCAAGTGCGCGTTTAGTTTCTGCCGGATTATTCAAGTATAGCTTGAGCTGCCCGTCGGCTATCAAATAAAACGGCGGAGACTTCTCCCCGCCGCTGACACCTCCGGAACGAGGTCCGCCCGGCCGCATCCGGCCCCGGGACTCCCGCCGGATCAGTTATAGAAGGTCTGATCCGTCTTCGCGATGGAGAATGCGGTCAGGAACGCCAGATCCAGATCCTTCTCCTCGCAGGTCACGTCATAGTACAGATCCGTCGTGATGATGGACTTCCCCTTCGGAGAAGAGGAAGCGATCGTAGCCAGGGGCTCCCCGCGGTATGTGACATTGTAGGTCATGCCGAGCTTGTTTCCGGAGATCCCGGAATCGATCCGGATCCCCTGATCATGCAGATAATCCCAGATCTTCTGCCCGTCGAATTTGAAAGAAGACTTCTTCGACAGGAAGCTGATCACATCGCTGCCGCCCGACTCTGTGGTGACGGTCTTGCCGACCTTGTGCTCCTCTCTGTGTCCGGTGAGATGGTTCACGAACTCATACGGAGACGCGCCGAACAGGGAAAACTTGATCATATTTCCCTCATAGACCTTGCTGCCGTTCTCATCTTCCAGATAAAAAGACTGCTTTACGGTGTTTAACACCGGCTTCAGCATATACTTAGTTGCCATGGCTCCACTCCTTTTCCTGCTCCTGCATTCTCTGATATCTCTTGATGGCATTGACACCGCTGACGATTCCGCCCGCCAATGCGGCGATGCCTGCAGCGATGATGGCGATCGGGATGATCAGGCTCTTGCTCTGCGTGATCTGCGCCGGATTCTCCGGATTGTAGAAGATCTTCATCTTATCCCCAACCTCGAACTTCGACACACCGCCGAGATCGTTCTCGTATTCCTTCCCATCGACGGTATACTTGATGTCAACGTGGTAGGTTACCTCGGAAGAATTGGTGCCGCCGTTCGCCGACGCATCCTCTTCCTCCTCCACCCGGAGAACCGTCGCTTCCGTCGGAAGATAGTTCTGGCTCTGAAGGCTGATGACGAAGAACAGGATACCTGCAACGATGAGGATCAGTCCCGCAGGGATCAGGAATCTGGCCACTCTGGACTCTCTTAAGATCGTAACGAGCTTATTCATAGAACACCCCTTTCTTTGAATTCTGTGTGCCGCAGCCTGCACGAAAACCATGATTAACCCGGATCTGAAGGATTCCGGGATCACACATCATGTTTCGTTCTCATCAGGCCGGCCGATGAATTCTTACAGAGATTATAGTACAAATTCGTTCGACTGGCAACAATCTTTCTTGAATCTCAGGCTCTTCGCCCACGCTCTTCTCTCCGGAGCAGAAAGTCGCAGCAGGCCGCCCCTTTGCCGATCGTACCCGTCCGCACGAACGCAAGGCCGGGCAGGTTCCCGTAGGTCCGCTCGTCATTTTCACAGAAGATTCTCGTAAGCTCCGGGCAGCCGAGTTCTGCCATATACCTGACATACGGGCAGGCCGTGATGTCCATTCGGTACTCGTCCTTCCTCCGGGGATAGAACACGTTCGTAAACCCGTTTCCCCGGCCGAACACCTTCCTGGTCAACGGGTCCCAGAGCCGGATAAACAGGCTCCGCATTCGGGGATGCCGCATGAGCTTCTGAAGCTTTGCTTCGATCGGCCTGCATTTCCGGATCGCCGCGTCCTCGATCACCTTATATGCCTTTTCCTTGCCGATGGCTCCGCTAACCGTCAGATAGATGGCCGCACACGGAAGGATCCTGCTGTCCGTGTGGAAACGCACGCCCCGGGGAAGCGAACTGTACCGCATCTGATACGTGACGAGCCTCGCGGTGGCTTCCTGCCACAGGGCGTCACTCTCATCTCTCGGCAGGACCTTGTCCAGCTCTTCCTTGATCTCCCGCTTCTTTTTCATGATTTGTTCGGCAGTCTTCATAAGCACCCTCCGATCAAGCATGCGATCCATGCCATCAGCGCCGCGACAAACGGGAACACAGCGATGCGGATCATCTGCCCCTTTCGGTTGAAGCCGAACTGGTGATAGCCTTCACAGCCTTCCGTCTCCGGATAAAAATGCTGGAAGAAATGCGTCCTCGTCAGGAGCAGCCAGTCCAGGCAGATGATGTCAAATGCCTTCCACAGGTAGAGCATGACGATGAAACGCAGGAAATGCTGCCGGAACGTAAACCGGTTCAGGATCCCGTCATATCCGCCGTACAGGAAGGCACCGATCATCAGAAGGATACTGATGACCGCGAGCTTCCAGCCTAGCGCCCGTGCCCCGCGGAAACGCTCCGGGTGATCCTTGGCGGCAGCCTGGATATCCTTCGGCGCTGTGGTGAATAATTTTCTGTTCTGGATCAGGGCGACCGCCACGTACATGAGCAGGCACAGCGCGAAGATCAGGATAAATGAGAGAAATACCGTCAGCAGCATGTTGTCCCCACCTTTCTCAGAGGCACATTTCTTGCGCCCTCTTCCGTGTCATCGTCCTCCACGTACCCGTCATAAGGCGCGGAAGGATCCTTGTACCTTCTGGTAAACGGCCGGCAGATCTCTGTCCTGTGCCGGAAGGCGAAGTTCAGGTCGTCCGTCCAGCCGGTATGGCCGGTGATGATCTTGAGGGACCTCTCTCGCGCCCGCAGATTCTTCTCCAGGGCCTCCAGCGACCGCACCGCCAGCCGGTTATCCTCGGCGAGTGTGCTGAGGAAGCTGTAGCCGCCGTCTGCTCCGAACCAGATCGTATCCCCGGTGAACAGGTATTCATCGTCAACCAGATACACCATAGGTCCCCAGGTATGTCCCGGCACCAGGATGCACTCGACCTTGATGTCCCCGATGCGGACGGTCTCTCCGTCTTTCAGCAGCACTCTCCGGTTATCGGTCCGGACCATCGGCAGCTTATACGCCCCGTGGATGACCTTCCGCCGGACCTCTCCCGTGAGATAACGGTTCTCGATCTCTCCGATATAGACCTCCGCGTCCCGAAACAGAAGCTCGCTGTCCCGCTCCAGCGCGCCGACATGGTCCGTGTCCTGATGTGTGATGAAGATCTGCCGGATCGATGCCGGGTCGATGTCCAGCCAGCCCATTTTCTCTCTCAGGCGCTCATAATTATATCCCGCGTCGATCATGATCGTCGTTCCGTTCTTCGTGTAGAAGAAGATGTTCGCAATCCATTCCCGCACGCAGGAGACCCGCTCATCGATCCGGCCGGTATTTAACGGCTTGAAGATGGCTTTCCCGCGAAACAGGATGCTCATGGATTGCTTCTGATGCTCCGAATCCTTTCTTGCCATATCCGATCCTCCTCAAAACAGTAATGCGATGATTCCGGCCAGAGGCGCCGCCCCGGCGATCCAGATCAGTGTCAGAATCCCGCGCTTCTTCAAGACCTCCGGCCAGGAGCGGACGAAGGGAATATCCTCCGTGCCGGGAATCACCCAGAACCGGCTGTGGCCGACCCAGAGCCGGTCGATCACGATCCCGTCATACCAGTTCATCACTTCCATAAAGAGCAGAGCCTGCAGATAAGCAGGCCGGAACTCGCCGATTCTGTTCCACAGCCCGACGATCAGTACAAGCGCAGCAGCCATCACAAGGAAAAACGGGATCATAAACCGCTTCCTCTTCCCCGCCACTGTTTCCGGGTCTGCAAGACCCAGCTCATAAGCCCTCTCCTGCACAGGCTTCGGATAGAAGTAAAGCCCGTTCAGCGCATTGTCTCCCACCGCGAGCTTCACCATCCACGTGAACAGGGCACAGAACAGTGCCAATTCCAGAACAATCATTTGACTCACCTCAGATCCCTTTCCGGTATTGTGAAACCGCCGGGGCATCCGGCAGTGCATGCACAAACTTCGGTAGTCCACTTATTTCCGGCAGCAGAAGCACCCCATACCTTCGGTCATGGTGACCTCCGCCTCCCGATAGAGGCTCCTCAGCCGGGTGCGAAGGCTCTCTTCCGTCTCAAACGGCGGAGTGAAGAACCCCTTCGGGACGTACAGGTGTCTCACGAACCAGTCCGTCCTCCGGCAGCCGCCCTCCACATAAAAACAGCCGCAGAACGTCCCTCCCGGCTTCAGCACGCGCAATGTCTCCCGGTACGCGGCTTCCTTGTCCGGGAACGCGTGAAACCCGTTCATAGAGAGGACGATGTCAAATGTTCCGTCCTCGAACGGAAGCGCCCCGACGTCCCCCTGCCGGAATGTGACGTTGCGGATCCCTGCGGCTTCGGCCTTCCGCTTTGCCGCATTCATCATATCCGCGGAATAGTCCAGGCAGGTGATGTCCGCGTCCGGAAGCTCCCGATAGACCGGCATGGTCAGGACCCCCGTCCCCACCGGCACCTCCAGCAGCTTCCCCGCAAAATCCTCAGGAATTCCCGAAAGCGCCCGCTCGATGTAGCGGAGATTCTTCTCCCCGTTCATGTTCCACACCAGGCGGCAGATCGCCTTGCCCGGCAGTGTAGAATACGTCATCATCCCGTCGTAGAAGCCCGCATGGCCGCCGGTCAGCCGGTATGCGCTTCTGATCTGCTCTTTCCTCGTCATCTCTTATCCTCCGAAGACAATCTTCACGATCTTCATCCGCACCAGGCTGTCGCAGAAACGAATCATCAGCTTGTGGAAGAGCCCGACCTCCCCATAGATGTCCCGGTATCCGCGCATATAGCTCTTGGCCGTGACCGAAGAAAAATGTCTGCTCCACCCCCGCAGCTCTGCCTCATCCTCCAGCGAGAAATACGCGCTGACGTCCGTGATCCCGGCCTCCTTCGGCCAGGTCTTTCGCATCAGCTTCGCACCCCGCTCATTGCAGGCGTCGAAGGCCAGCACTGCCCCGGGGAACCTCTCCGCCATCTTGCAGAAGAGCCTCTTCACATCCTCGGTTTTGAAGTAGTAAAACACTCCCGTCGCGAAGAACACCGCACCACCTGAGGCATCAATCTGATCCATCCAGGCGTCATCATTTAAGTCGCAGGCCAGATTCGTCTCGCGCTCACCCG